>JAFADT010000111.1 GCA_023424585.1 Pseudomonadota bacterium | reverse complement strand
CGCGAGGGGGGAGTCCCCCGCGTCCGGCCCTCGCTCTTCAGCGCTCCCGCGTGGGGGAGGCGGTGACTACTTCGTCGCCGGGGGCGGCTTGGCGGCCGGGGGCGGCTTCGCGCCGGGGGCCGGGGGGGTGCCCATCATGTTCGGCATGCCCGGGGGCGCCTCGGGGGGCTTCACGATCTCGAGCAGCTCCACCTCGAACACCAGGGCGGCGCCGCCGGGGATATTCGGGGGCGCGCCGCGGTCGCCGTAGGCGATGTCGGAGGGGCACACGAGCTGCGCCTTGCCGCCGACCTTCATCTTCTGGAGGCCCTCGGTCCAGCACTTGATGACGCCCTGGAGCGGGAACTGCGTGGGCTCACCGCGCTTGTAGGACGAGTCGAACTCCTTGCCGTCCGCGAGCGTGCCCTTGTAGTGCACCTTCACGATGTCGGTGGCCTGGGGCTGGGGGCCCGTGCCCGCCTGGAGCTCCTTGTAGATGAGGCCGGACTCGGTCTTCACCGCGCCGGGCTCCTTGGCCTTCTCCTCCAGGAACGCCTTGGACTTCTCCTTCTCCGCGTTGGCCTTGCGCAGCGAACGCTCGCGCGCGAGGTCCTGGAGCTTGGGACCGTAGGTCTCCAGGTCCACTTCGGTCTTCTGGCCGGTGACCTGCGCGGTGAGGCCGGCCTTCACGAACTCCAGCTCCTGCGGGGTCATGTCGAACACGCTGATGCTGCGGCCGATGGACAGGCCCAGCGCGTACAGCGTCTTCTGCTCCTCGGTCTGGGGAGCGCCGGCGGTGGCCGCCGCCGTGGAGGTGCCGGTGGCGGAGGTCTCGCCCGGCTTCGCGCCCTGGCCCTGGCAGGCCGTGAGGCTCAGCATCGCCGCGATCAGGATCGTCTTCTTCATCATGATGTCGTCGCCTTTCCTTTGGCTTCAGCGGCGGCCGACCGCCCCCCGCTGCATGCCTGGGGCGCGGTGTACTACAGAAAGTGCCCGGCATCCTCTTGGGAACCGTGCTTTCCCCGGAAGGGGGTCCATGCAGGCAGGACACCCGGCCGCCGGGCCCCCCAACCCGCCAGAAGGCCCCGGATTCCCGGCGGTTGAAGCGCTACCGGGAGCGTCCGCCGAAGGCCGCCTGGGAGACCAGGAGCAGGACGACGGCGCCCAGGATGGCGCCGAGGAACCCGGTGGGCTCCGGGTCGCGCCAGTTGGTGCCCCGCCAGATGGACGTGAGGAAGCCGCCCACGAAGGCGCCGGCGACGCCCAGGACCGTGGTGCCGATGCAGCCCATGCGCTGGTCCCCTGGCAGCACGGCCCGGGCGATGAGCCCCGCGAAGAAGCCAAAGATGATCCACCCCAGCAGCCCCATGACGACCTCCTCATTCCGCGCGTGAAGGCCCGCAATGTGGCGCACGGCGGGCGGGGGCGGAAGTCCATCCTGGCGTCGCATAGGCTGCCACGCGCCCCATGAGCCCCCTCCGCCGAGCCACCCGGGATGACAACGCCGCGCTGCTGGACCTGTTCGGCGACGTGCCCATGACCGGGGACCTGGTGCTCAGCACGCAGCGGTCGCCGGATTACTTCGGCCTCTTTTCCATGCAGCGCGGCGAGGCCGAGGTGTGGGCCCACGGCGAGCCGCCCCGGCTGGACGGCATGGGCGCCATCCACGTGCGGGACGGCTGGCTGGACGGCGCCCCGTGCCGCGTGGGCTACCTGGGCGACCTGCGCACCCGCTTCTCCGCGCGCCGCGCCCGGGGCCTGGCCCGGTTCTATGGCCCCGTGCTGGAGGAGACCTCCCGCCGCCACGGCGTGGACGTGTTCCTCACCGCCGTCATGGCCTCCAACGCCGCCGCGCTCCAGGCCCTGGTGCGGCGGGGCGCGGCCCGGGAAGCGCAGCCGCACTACCACCTGCTGCGCGCCTTCTCCGCCGTCTCGCTCCAGTTCGTGCTGCGCCGCAAGCCGCGCCCCAGCCGCTACACCGTGCGCCGCGCCACCGCCGCGGACGTGCCCGCCATGGCCGCGCTGCTGGACGCGGACCACCGCGCGCGCCCCTTCGGCTACCGCTTCGACACCGGGGAACTGGAGCACCGGCTCGCGCGCTGGCCGGGACTTCGCGTGGAGGACTCGTTCCTCGCGTTCGACCCCGCCGGGCACCTGGTGGGCTGCACCTCCGCGTGGAACCCCGACGCCGTGAAGCGCTACCGCGTGCTGGCGTACCGGGGCGGCATGAAGTGGGTGCGCCGGGGCTTCAACGCGCTCGCCACCGTCACCGGCGCGCCCCGCCTGCCCGCGCCCGGCGGCGACTTCCGCTACTTCTACCTCTGCAACACCAGCATCCATTCCGAAGACCCCGCCGTCCTGCGCGCGCTGCTGGACGCCGTCTACGCCGCGTTCCACGGCCAGGGCTTCCACTTCTTCACCGTGCAGCAGGACGCCGGGGACCCGCTGTCCCCGGCCTTCGACGGCTTCCTCCAGCGGCGCCTGGACTTCCACCTCTACGCCGTCACGCCCGCCTCGCGCCCCCCGAGGACCTTCCCCGGGGGACGCACCGGCTTCGAGATCTGCCTGCCCTGACGCTCACACCACGCGCGTCTTCCAGCGCCCGCGCCGGAACAGGACGATGCCCAGCACGGACATCACCGCGAAGGCCACCGGCACCGACCAGTACGCGCCCACCACGCCCAGGCCCACCGGATGGGCCAGCACCCACGCCAGCGGCAGCTCCAGCGCCCAGAGGCACCCCAGGTCGATGAGCGTGGGCGTGCGCGTGTCCCCCGCGCCGTTGAACGCGGAGGTGATGACCATGCCGTACGCGCACGACAGGAAGCTCAAGCTGAAGATGCGCAGCGCCGTGGCCCCCGCGTCCACCACCGCCGCGTCCGTCGTGAACGTCCCCAGCAGCGGGTGCGCGAAGACGAAGAACCCCACGCCGATGGTGCCCAGCACCACCAGGTTGTACCTGCCCGCCAGCCACACCGCCTTCGCGCCCCGGTCCGGGTCCCCCGCGCCCATGCTCTGCCCCAGCAGCGTGGACGCCGCGTTGCCCAGGCCCCACGCGGGCATCAGCGCGAACAGCGTGATGCGGATGGCGATGGTGTAGCCCGCCAGCGCCGTGCTGCCGAACGACGACACGATGCGCACCAGCACCACCCAGCTGGAGGTGCTCACCAGCGTCTGCACCATGCCCGCGCCCGACAGCCGCAGCATCGCGAGCATCGTCGCGGGCTCCAGCGACAGGTGCTCGCGTCGCACCTGGAGCCGGCCGCGCGACCGCGTCAGCCGGAAGAGCTGGTACCCCACGCCCGCGGTCCGGCCCAGCGTGGTGGCCCACGCCGCGCCCACCACGCCCAGCTCCGGGAACGGCCCCCAGCCGAAGATGAGACACGGCGCGAGCACGATGTTGAGCCCGTTGGCCAGCATCAGCACGCGCATCGCGATGGCCGCGTCGCCCGCGCCCCGGAAGATGGCGTTGATGAGGAAGAGCAGCAGGATGCTCACCACGCCGCCCATCATCACGCGCGTGTAGCCCACGCCGTGCTCCAGCACCCACGGCGAGCCGCCGAGCGCCGCCAGCAGCGGCCGCGCGAAGACGATGCCCGCCACGGCCAGCACCGAGGAGATGACCACGCCCAGGCCAACCGCCTGCACCGCCGTGCGCCCCGCCCGCTCCGCGTCCTTCTCTCCGATGCGGCGGGCCACCATCGCCGTGGCGCCGATGCTCAGGCCCATGCCGGCCGCGTAGATGAGGGTGAGGATGGATTCGGTGAGCCCCACCGTGGCCACCGCCTCCGCGCCCAACCGGCCGACGAAGGCGACGTCCACCACGGCGAACACCGACTCCATGCACATCTCCAGCACCATGGGCACGGCCAGCAGGAAGATGGCTCGCCCGAGCGGCAGCCGCGTCAGGTCCTGCTCCGTGCCGTGCAGCGCCTCCTTCACGAGGGACCACGGCCCCTTCTTCACGGCGTCGGGGCCTCCCACGGCCACAGGCTCGGGGGCCTGGGCGTTGCGGTCCGCCAGGGGTGTCTCTTCCACGGGTGAGGCCTTTCGAGAGCGAGGGGGGTTCCTACCGCGAAACGCCCACACGTGGCGCCCAGCGACGCGGGTTCCTACGCCATCCGACTCCCACTCCTGACATCCGAGGATGCCGCACCCACCCTCGTCGAGCCGGCGAACGAGCGTCGGCTGCCGGACGGCATCGTCGTGCCTTCGTACAACATGCCCTTCCGAGAGCCAGGAGTAGCTTTCCGCATCCCAATGAGTTCCTCATCCGCGACCGCTACGTTCCAGCCCACCGCGGTGGGTCCTCATTTCACCCTGGCTTCGTCCGCGCGACTGCTGGGCACCACGCAGGTGGGCCCCGGAGCCATCATCTCCCGGGGCGCCGTCGTGCGCTCGGTGGGAGGCTCCGTGATGTTGGGCGCCTTCTCCACCCTGCGCGAGGACGCGGTGGTGGTGGGCACACCGGAGCGCCCCTCGGCCATCGGCGAGAAGACCGTGCTGGGTCGACGCTCGCTCGTGATGGGCGCGCGCGTGGGGTCGCTGTGCGACATCGGCGACGGCGCCATCCTGATGCCGGGGGTGACGTTGGGCGACCGCTGCCTGGTGGGCGAGGGCGCCGTGCTGCCGCCCGGCATGGCGGTGCCGGATCAATCCGTGGTGCTGGGCCGGCCGGGGCAGGTCCTGCGGATGCTCTCCTCCGAGGACCTGACCTACCTGCAACAGCGCTGGGGCGGCGACCTGTCGCTCCCCGCCGCTCCATTGACCCCCTTCTCCGCGCGCGACCGCGCCGAGGACGCTCCCATGGGACAGCTTTACGCCTTTCGCGACCGACATCCCTTCGTCCACCCCACCGCCACCCTCTTCTCCTCCGCGGAGGTCTCCGGCGACGTGGTCATCGGCGCGGGCGCCATCATCGGGGCGGGCGTGAAGATCACGGGCGACATGAACGGTCCGGTGCGCATTGGCGCGCGGGTGCAGATCCTGGAGAACACGGTGCTGCACCTGCAACCGGACACGATGCTGGTGCTGGACGAGGGCGTGGTGGTGGGCCCGGGCTGCGTGCTGCACGCGTGCAACCTGGGCGCGGGCACGGTGGTGGAGCCCGGCGCCATCCTCTGCGAGGGCAGCCACCTGGGGAAGGGCTGCCACGTGGCCGCGGGCAGCCTGGTGAAGGCGCGCGCGGTGTTCCCGGACTACGCGCTGGTGGAGGGCTTCCCCGCGACGCAGGTGGGCACGCGCACGTCGCCACCGGAGCCGCCGCGCTGGGTGATCCGGCCCGAGGACCTGCCGGGCCTGCGACGCATGGGGTGAGTGGATTTGCACGGGCCGCGAACCCTTTGGCATGGTCGCGGCCATGGATGCGTTCAATGCCATCATCGAGATCGCGGGCCCGCTGCTGCTGGGCCTGGCCAGTGGCGCGCTCTTCCGGCAGGTCGTACAGCCGCGCATCCTCGCGCAGCTGGGGGACCGGGTCCGGAGGGTGACCTCCGCCACCAGCACGTGGGCGCTGGTGGTGCAGATCTGCGTCACGCTGGTCCTCGCGGTGGCATGCCATGCGTCCAACGCCATGGCGACGCTGATGTGGCTGCATGAGCACCTGCCGTCGCCGCCATTCCCGCTGACCCTGGAGCTGCTGCACTGGGTCTTCCTGGGGGCGACCTTCTTCTCCGGGTACTGCGTGGCCCTGATTCCCACCTCGGGCACCGAGGAGGAGCAGGCCTCCGGCACGACCTAGACCCAGAAGACCACGTCGCGCTCCGCGTCCTCGGGGCCGGGGCCGTGCGCGCCTTCGCGAAGCCAGCGGCGGTACGCCTCGATGTCCGCGTGGTGCAGATCCGCCTCCGTGCCCGAGTACACGCCGCCGCCGGGGCCATCCGTCAGCCCCTGGCGCTGCGTCTCCATGATGCGGACGTCCTGCTGGATGACCTGCCGCGTGTACCAGCGCACCAGCGGCGTCAGCGCCCGCCCCACCCACGCGCCCGGCACGTCCACCGGCAGCCGGTAGCTGATGGCCGTGTACACGAGCGTGTCCGTGGGCCCGATGGGCGTGCACTGTGAGTTGATGGCGAAGCCGCTGTCACCCCACTGGTAGTCCACGCGCGTGACATTGGGGACGATGAACTCATCCGTGTGCACGAGTGGCAGGCCGCGCGGGTTGAACAGCCGCCCCAGGCCGGTGAGCGCGTCCTCCTCCTGGTGATAGGTCATGCGCACGCGGCCCGCGTGGCGCTTCACGGTGGAGGGGACGCGTTTGCGTGTGGGGTTGCGGAACCAGCCCCGGTGCACGAAGGACGTGTGCGGCACGTCCATGAAGTTCTCCACCAGGTTGGTCACGCCGTTCGCGAAGCGCGTGACCATGAAGTAGACGGTCCAGCCGCGCTCGTTCCAATAAGGGACTCGGAAGGGCTCGGCGCGTGCGCGCGTCACGTCCGCGCCCAGGTAGACGTAGACGAGCCCGTCCTGCTCTCGCGTGGGGAAGCGCGCGAGCCGGCCCAGCTCACAGGGCGCGGGCTTGAGCCCTTCGCGCGCGCAGGCGTTCGCGTCCAGCTTCTCACCCCGTTGGGGGGGCCCCAGCGCGGGGATCTCCACCACCGCTCCGGACGCGTCGTAGACCCAGCCGTGATACGGGCAGCCGAGCCGGCCGTCGAACACGTCTCCCTGGGACAGGCGCGCGTTGCGGTGGAGGCAGCGGTCGCGCAGCGCGGTGGGGGCGCCGTCCGGTCCCCGGAAGAGGACCAGCCCCGTGCCGAACACGGTGCGCGCGACGGGCTTGTTCGCGGGCAGCTCCGCGGAGAGACACGCCACGTACCAGAAGTCCCTCAGCGCGCCGCAGCGGGCGAGGTCCGCCTCCGCTTCGAGCTCCACCGTGGGCTTCGTCATCCCGTCCCTCTCGCGAACCAGTCCGTCCAGCCGGGCTGACGGTGCAGGTCCACGGGCTTGATATCGCCCGCGCGCTGGCCGAGCTGGATGCATCGGGCCTCGTAGCGTCGGGGTCCCTGGGTCACCCGCACCGCGCGCACCGGACCGAGCTGTCCCAGCTCCCGTGCGTAGCGGTAGTGGTGGCCTTCGCACAGGGCGCGCTCCACTGTCGTCGCCATGGCGTCGATGGGTTGATCCGTCTCCAGGAACAGGCGGTAGGCAGGCGGGGTCCCCCACTCCGGCGCGAGCATGGCGAAGGCGGGACGCGTGGGCCCCAGCGCTGCGTCCAGCACCGCGCCCACTCGCGCGGCGGAGAGCTTCTCGCCCACGAGGTCCGAGACGGCGTCCGCTCGGCCGAGGAACCGCAGGCAGGGCGTCGCGTGCACGAAGCCCTCCACGCGGACGAGGTCGCCCAGCCGGTAGCGCAGCAGTCCGCCGGACGTGGAGAGGAGCACCGCGTAGGTGCAGCCCGCCGTCAGCTCGTGCGCCAGGAGCGGGCGTGCTTCAGGATGCTCCGGCTCCATGAACTCGATGAAGTGGCTGCGGACCGCGAGCACCGGCGCGGGCGCTTCGAACAGGGGCACCGTGATGACGCCCTCCGTGGCGAGCAGGCCCTTGCCCTGGACCTCGACGCCCGGGAAGCGGCGGCATGCGCCCGCCACGGCGCGCGCGGCCTGGGCGTCCGTCCACATGCTCAGGAGCGCGAGCCCTGGCCACAGCGCGCGTGTGGAGGACAGGCCGTCACGCAGCCGCTGGGCGCTCGGGATGTCTCGCACGCCCTGGAGCCCCTGCACGAGCGCTGTCCAGGCAGGGTCCTGGGCCACGGGGATGCCGTCCGCGTCCTGCTCGGGAGGCCGCAGGGTACCGCGCGCCAGGTCCTCGGCGAGCCGCTCGCCGTGCCGCTCCAGCGCGTCCATCAACAGCGTGAGGAAGCTGGGGTTCCAGACGCTGATCAACGACAGGTTCGGGCACCGCACGAGGTACCACAGCGTCACGTAGCGGCACGGCTCGACCTGCGGCGCCTGGCCCACCGCGCCCGGTACGGCGAAGACGCGCGAGAGCAGCGGCTGCAAGGGACGCGGGAACCACGCGCTGTCCTCCGCCGAGCCCACCGGGATGCCGCCCTCGGTCCGGTGCTGTCTCCGGCCCAGCGGGGAGATGGACCAGTAGCTGGGGCCCTCGCGCACAGCGGGGCGGCGCAGGAAGACCTCGTGCAGCATGGGTGCGAGCGCGCGCTGGAACTCGCGCAGCAGGCCCCGTGTCACCGGCACGCGCTTGGACGCGCCCGAGGACCCGCCGGACATCTCGAAGCGCAGCACGGGCTCGCGAGTGAGGACCCGCGCCTCTCCTCGCGCGATGCGCTCCACGTCTTCCGCCACCGTGTCCGGCGTGGTGATGGGCACCGCGTCCTGGAACTCCCGAGCGGTGCGGATGCGGGCGAAGTGCGCCACGCGGGCCGCCTGCTCCGTGCCCTCCACCGCGCGGAGGATGCGCGCCATGCACTCCGCCTGCGCGGCCGCCGGCTCCCGCAGCGCATGACGGAAGCGCAATGCGGACGGAGTCAGCGCGGCCATCGTGGCGGACAGCATCGCGCGGGACGTCAGCACGTCACGTCCCCACGCGGATCCGCGAGGCACCCCGCTCCCGGCGGGCCCAGCGGCGCAGCTGCCCCCAGACGCTTCGCGCCAGCGCCCTCGCCAGGTCCCAGCCGCGGATCTCCACCAGGCACACCAGCTCCTCGCCCTCGGCGTGGCCGGGGTTGCGCTCCGCGAAGTAGGCGATGTGCGGGTGGGCCGCCGCGTCGCGGTCGAGGGGCGAGACGCCATCTCGCACCCGGTAGTGCGCCCCGTCGAAGCGCAGCGTGCCTCGCGCGGCGTCGTACTGCGCGCCGAACCACCGCGTCGCCAGCGCCCGCAGGAACTCCGCGCGCCCCTCCGGCGGCGTCCAGTCCCGGCGCGGGTGCGTGCGCGGGAAGTAGTTCACCGCCAGCAGGTACGTCTTGTACCCGCCCGACAGCAGCAACCAGTACAGCGGCCGCCACGGCCGGCGCAGCTTGCGCGCGAGCAGCAACCGCCCGAACACCACCTGCAACGTCTTGTGGCCCCACCAGTCCGGATGGATGACCGTGTCGCCCGAGTACAGCACCTCCACCCCGCCCTCCTCCGCCACCCGCACCGTGCTGAACCCCACCAGCTCCCGCGTGCGCCGGGCGTGCAGCAGGAACACCCACTGCTTCGCGTCCAGGTCCGCGTGGAAGCGCTCGGCGCTCACGCCCACGTAGCAGCACTGCATCAGCGCGAGCATCCGCGCCCGGGTGTCCGCGTCCAGGTCCTCGCGCCGCACCGTGGTGCCCTTCATCGCGGAGAGCATCGCCTCAGGGCCCTCCCCGCAGCGCGGTGGGCGCGGGCGGCTGGCGCACCTCCTGGTAGCGGTCCGCCTCCAGCGTCACCTCCTGCGGCTGCGCGCCATACCAGTGGATGACCGCCTTCACCGGCCCCGCGTGATGGCCCAGGCCGAAGTGCAGCCTCGGGTCCGCGGACGCGGAGAAGCCCCCCATCAGCCCCACCTCGCGCACCTGCTCCACGCGCCTGCCGCTCTCCTCGTAGGACACCACCACGCGCGTGCCCACCGCGCTGCGGTGCGTGCGCTGGCCGTCCCCCACCAGCGACAGGCCCACGAAGTGCGCGTCCGGCTCCACGTCCGTGGCGCTGGCGCGCAGCGTGTTGCGATAGAGCGACACCGGCGCGTGCTGGTTGGTGATGAGCACGTCCAGGTCGCCATCGTCATCCAGGTCCGCCATCAGCACGCCTCGCGAGTTGTCCGGCGCCTCGATGCCCACCTCTTTCGCCACGTCCACGAAGTGCCCCGGACGCGCGTCGCCCAGGTTGAGGTACACGCGGCGCGCCTCGTTCGGATAGAGCACGCGGCCCCGGATGTCGCCCCACTTGTCCGCGTACGTGTGCACCTCCGGGCCGGACTGCATCAACTTGTGATTCACGTACCAGTAGTCGTTGCGCTGCCCCTCCGGGATGCGCCACCGCGGCGCGTCCAGGCGCGCGTCCACCATGCCGTTGGCCTGCACCAGGTCCGGCCAGCCGTCGTCGTCCAGGTCCCCCGCCGCCGCGCCCCAGCCGAAGCGCCGCTCGTTCAGCGCGCCCCGGAAGGTGGCCTCGTCCTGGAAGCGGGGCACGAAGGCGTCCTCGCCCGGGCCCACCATCCACAGCAGGCTGCCCTCCGCCTGGAGCGAGTGGTGCACGTTGGACACGTACACGTCCAACCAGCCGTTGCGGTCGAAGTCCGCCACGCTCGCGTTCATGCCCTTGTACGTGTCGCGGCCAATCTCCCCGAAGCTCTTCCCCACGAGGTGACGGAAGCGCCGGCCGCCCTCGTTCAGGTAGATGTCGTCCGGCCCGAAGTCGTTGGCCACGTACAGGTCCGTCCAGCCGTCCTGGTTCAGGTCCACCGTGCTCACCGCGAGCGACCAGTGCGTCTCCTTCAGGCCCAGCGCCTCCACGTCCTGCTTCTCGAACGTGCCGTCACCCCGGCCCCGGTAGAGCACGTTGCGTCCGCCGTTGTTCGCGTTGTGCCAGCCGTCGTGCATGAAGCGCAGCATGCGGCGGTCGCCTGCGTACCCGGGCTCCGGCAGCTTGAAGAGGTTGAGCGGCGGCGCGGGCTCCGGGTAGTCCGGCAGGTGCGTCGTCATCGCGTTGAGCACCAGCAGGTCCAGGTGCCCGTCGCGGTCGTAGTCCAGGAACGTGAGCCCCAGGCTCACCGCGTGGTCCGTCACGCCCGCGGCCTCCGTCACGTCCTCGAAGCTCGCCGTGCCCGTCTCGCGCAGCAGGTTGCGCAGCAGGCGCACCGGCCCGAAGGCCACCGCCACCGCGAGGTCCTGGTCCCCATCCCCATCCCAGTCCACGAACGTCCCGCCGCCCGCCAGGCCCTCTTCCTTGTAGCGGGTGGCGAAGCGCTCCAGCGCGGGCACGGGGACGCGCTCGAAGCGCAGGCCGCCCAGGTTGCGGTACAGGCCCGCGTGGTGCTCCGGCGTGCCCAGCGGGTGCGTGAGGAACAGGTCCAGCCTGCCGTCCCCATCGAAGTCACCGGTGGCCACCGCGTCGCCCACCGCGACCAGCCACTTGGCGACGTGGGCCACGCGCGGGTCCAGCTCCTCCAGCGTGTGGCCCATCGTGGAGGCCAGGCCCGCCTGCGCGACGTCCTGCGCGTCCAGGTGGAACGCGAGCGGCGCCGAGCGCTCCCCCTGCGCCTCCGTCACCGCGTAGCCCGTGCCCAGCACCGCCCCGAGCCCTCCCACCACCCCCAGGCGCCGGAGCATGTCCGGGGCGAGGAGCTGGCGCAGCGACGCGCCCCGGGTGCGCCACAGCTCGCGCGCGTGCATGAACACGAAGCGGCAGGTGGCCACGGTGAGCGCCGCGTAGAAGAACGTGTAGACGCTCTCCTTCAGGTGCAGCACCAGGTCCACGCAGGTGATGGCCAGCGCCACGAGCACCTGGGCCTTCGGCGTCGCCGGCGACGTCGCCGGGTCCGTGAGCATGTAGAAGACGAAGATGAAGAACGACGGCGCGCCCAGCGTGCCCAGGAACAGCACCTCCGGCGGCAGGTGGTGGCGGAGGATGTACGCGCGCAGCGCCGTCTGGAGCGCGTAGAAGGTCAGGAAGCTCACCACCAGCCAGCCGCGCCCCACGCGGAAGAAGAACAGCACCAGCGCCGCCATCACGATGAAGGCCGACAGCGCGACCTCCCCGTTGGCCCACTGGTAGGCGGGCGCGGCGGTGATGAGCTCGCGCGTGGTGAGCAGCGACACGGCCACCGCGAACATCGACGGGTTGAAGACGTGGCGCCCCTGGAAGGTCAGCACGTACTTGGAGCCGATGGCCAGCCACACCGGCAGCCACAGCAGCGTGCTCGCGTGCGAGTAGTTCAGGAGCAGCGCCAGCGAGCAGCACGAGATGTACGCGGAGAGCGGCAGCTCCTTGCGCCGCTTGAGCACCCAGCCGAGCGCCGCGTCCAGCAGCGTGCCGGAGATGACCAGGAAGGCCATCTGCCCGGGGCTGCGGTTGAAGCCGAAGAAGGTGAAGCCCAGCACGCCGTAGAGCGTGAGCAGCGCCGCGAAGGGCAGCCTCGGGTCGCTCCAGCGGGGGAAGACCCAGCCGCCCCACTCCACGCGCGTGCCCGCCAGGGCCGGCGTCCTCGGCACATCCACACTCATGATTGACCGTCCTGATGCACGCGCCGAGCGTGCCGTGCCCGTCTCCGGGTGTCCAATCCGCTCGGGGCTTGCGTCCGGCGCCCATGCGTGGAGTCCTGGCGCACGATGTCCTCTCCCCTGCCTCGCCGCGCGGCGGTGCCTCGCGAGCTGCTCGTCCCCGCCACCCCGGAAGGCCTGCTGCGTCTGGCCGCCGTGGAGTGGGCGGGGATGGCCGTGGGTTGGGCGGTCATGGCGTGGGCGCCTCCGGTGCTCGCGCCGCTGGCGGTGCTCGTCGTCGCGGGACGGCTGCATGCCCTGGGCGTCCTGCTTCATGACGCGGTCCACCTGCCTCCGCGAAGGCGCGATTGGCGACTGTGTCTGCTGGAGACCGTCGCGGGCCATCCGATCGCGTCCACGCTGGCGGCGATGCGCTACCACCACCTGCGCCATCACCGCGACGCGGGCCTGCCCACGGATCCATACCGCAAGCCTCCCGACGGAGGCCGGCTGCGCACGGCGTGGCGGTGGCTGCTGCTGCTGGGCGTGATTCCCGGCTGGGTGCTGCGGGGGCCGGTGGGGCTCTGCGCGTGGGCGCTGCCTTCGCTGCGCACGGCGTATGCGCGCGTGTTCCTCCAGGACCGCTCCGGGCGGGTGCTCTCACGCGACGCGGAGGTGGCGGCGTGCGCTCGCGCGGAGGCGGGACAGGTGCTGTTCCACCTGGGCGTGCTGGCGCTGGCGGCGCGGTGGCCCTCCGCGGTGCTGTGGGGGTACGGGGTGCCCTTGCTGGTGGCGGCGGGGCTCAACGCGCACCGGCTGCTCGCGGAGCACACCGCCACGCCCGCGCGGGGACGGCGGCTGGAGGATGTGTTCGCGTGCACGCGCGACCATGGGCTCGGGTGGTGGGGGTGGCTGGGCCTGGCGCCCCGGCACGTGGGGATGCACGTGGTGCATCACCTGCACCCGCAGGTGTCCCTCGCGCACCTGCCCCGGCTCCGCGCGTGGTACGTCGAGCGGTTTCCCCACCACTATCCCCGGTCGCGCTCCTCCTGATGCTCACTTCGACGACGCGGGTGCTGCTGGTCGTGGCGCTGCTGGCGTGCGCGGGCGCGGCGGTGGCGTTCCGGCGCAGGCAGAACGCGCGGGGCGGCCGAGGCGGGCGCATCTCCGGGCCCAAGCTGGCGTGGCTGCTGTACGCGGTGTTCCTCTGGTTCGGGGTGTGCCCGCTGGTGGCGCTGGATGCGTCCGTGCCGATGGAGGCGCGCGTCGTGCTGGGCGCCTTCGCGGTGTCCATGTGGCTGCGCGGCGCCGCGGAGCTCTACATGCTCTATGTGTCGCGCAACTGGCGACCGCCGTATGGCGTGGGCCACGACCTGGGGTGCATCGCGCTGGTCGGGGCGGGGCTCGTCTACACCGGGGAGAAGTGGGCCGGGGCGCTCGACCGGCGCGACGTCTGGGCGCTGGCGCTGGTGGGCCTGGTGCTGACGAGCCTGGTCGTGGAGGTGGCCTACGCGGCGCTGTTCCACCAGGCCGTGGAGGGACGCACCACCGGCGAGGACGGCGTGTGGTTCGCGGACGCGGAGCAGGCGCGGTTCCAGCGCATCAACCGGCTGACGCTGGCGCTCAACGTGCCGCTGTATGGGGCGCTCGCGGTGTGGCTGGTGCTGGGGTGGGGGTAGCGACACCACGACGGGCTGAGGCCCTGGGGCAGCGCCGCGGGGCCGCTCGGCTCAGCCTTGCAGCGACACGCCCAGCTCCGCGTCCCCGTGCAACAGCCAGGTCCTCGCCGCGGACTCCTGCCAGAAGCGCCGGAGGATCTTGTCCGTCCCGCTCCCCGAGGCCACCCGGTTCAGCTGCAACGCGACGATCTGGTTCTGCACCAGCTCCGCCACCCGCGTCACCCCCGAGCGCAGCCCGTACTCCTGCACCCTCCGGATGAGGTCCGCCGCCTCCGGCGACGCCGGCCGGAACGTGCGCAGGTCCGCTTCAATCTTGATCGGCTGCCCCGCCACCGCATCCGTCGCGGCGCGCAGGTCCTCGACGAAGCGCTTCATCTCCTCCAGCCGGATGTAGCCCTCCAGCGCGAAGCTCACGATGGATTCCACCCGGTCCACGTCGATTCGATACATCGAGGCCCCCCTTCGTGAGACTGCGTCAAACCTTCTCCCCCATCCGTCGGCGACGTGCCAACGTCCGGGAGGGTGGGGCCCCTATTCAGGACTCCACGCCCAGCTGCTCCAGGAGGAGGGCCAGCCCCCGCGCCGCCGCGGCCCGCCGCACCTGACGCCGGTCCCCCTCGAACAGGTGCCGCTCCACCACCGCGGCCCGCCCCCGCCGCTGCACCGCGACGAACACCCGCCCCACCGGCTTCGCCTCCGTCCCTCCCCCGGGCCCCGCGATGCCCGTCTCCGCCACCGCCCAGTCCGCCCACGAGCGCTCCAGCGCCCCCGCCGCCAGCGCCCCCGCGACCTCCGCGCTCACCGACCCGTGCGCCTGCAGCAGCGCCAGCGGCACGCCCAGCTGCTCCCCCTTCGACTCGTTCGAGTACGGCACGAACCCGCGCTCCACCACCGCCGAGGCCCCCGGCACCTCCGTCAGCGCCGCCGCCATCAGCCCTCCCGTGCACGCCTCCGCCAACGCCAGCCGCACCCCCACCTCCCGGCACCTCGCGATGACCCTCGGCGCCAGCGCCTCCAGGTCGCTCACGCGCCCTCCCCCGGCACCGCCGCCAGCACCGACACCAGCACGTCCCCCCGGAAGGTGATGCCCACCGTGCCCTCCTCCTTGCGCAGCCCCACCGCCGGATGCACGTCGCGGGGACACAGCGCCTCCAGCCCGCCTCGCGGCGTGAAGCCCACGCGCTGCAACCGCTCCCACCAGGCCGAGGCCAGCTCATGGCGCTCGCACCGCTCCGACTCGTTCACCGTGCCCACGATGTCGTCCACCTCCCGGCCGAAGAACCGCTTGATGGCGCGCCGCTCCGCGCCCGGCATCTCCAGCGTATCCAGCAACTGGAACACGCGGGAGAAGTGGCTCCACGCGTTCTTCAGCCGCTCGCGCACCGGTGCGCGGTGGTGGTCCACGTGGGGCTCGCACAGCACCACGCCCACAGGCCCCAGCGACGCCAGCCGCGCCAGCACCGCGTCGCGCGCCTCCGTCCCGCGCGGCTCCTGCTCCGCGATGTGGTGCAGCGCGAACGCCGCGTTCACCACCAGCGGCCGGCGCACCGAGCGCAACGCCGCCCACGTCGCCGCGTCCAGGTCCTCCACCGGCGACTCCAGCTTCACGAACTCGAGCGACAGCCCCACCTCGTCCGCCACCGCCAGCACCGCGTCGCGCGCCTCCACCAGGGCCGCGCCGCCCGGGTCCACCCCCACCACCGTCAGGTGCCGGGGCAGCGCGCCCGCCTTCGCCAGCGCCCGCAGCAGGTTGCACTCCTGCCGCCCCTGGCCGATTCCCACGTCCAGCAGCGTCGCCTCCGCGTGGCCTCGCAGGAAGTCCGCGAGCAGCGCGTTCGCCACCGCGTCCGCCGCCGAGGCCAGCGGCAGGTGCTTCATCAGCCGCCGGAACAGCTCGATCTGCGGCGCGCCCCCGTCCACCTCCGAGGCCCGGTACGGATGCAGCGCCCCCGTCGCGCCCTCCAACCGCCGCGACAGCGCCGTGGCGAACACGGCGTAGTTCTCGTCCTCGGGGATGCGCTCCGCGTCCAGCAACCGATAGAGCTCCGCCAGCGCCTCCACCGCCTCCACCGTTCGCGCTGACAACGCATGGTCCATCGCCCGGAGCAGCAGTTCGTCCTTCGGCGTACGCATGCGCCCTCCCCCCGGAAGCCCTGGCCGTGGCTTCCGCTCGACATGAAAAAGTGTAATGATCTCCCAGCCCGTAGCTCCAGGGGGCGGCACCTCGGGACAGCGGGGCGTGCGCGTTCGCACAGCGGGCCACCCCCTGGGGTGGACTGGCGCGGCGCGGGGGCCGTGGCAGGGTCCTCGCGAGCGCCGGGCGACTCCTGGCCGCGCATCCCCCAGGCTGGGTGCCAGCAGGCGCCCCCGAGCTCGCCCGCCGGTCCGCACCGACTTCCGCCCCGGGCCGGGGAGGTCACGGGCGCCTCGAGCCGAAGCCATGAATGCATGCGGTGTCCGCGCCGGACCGGAGCGCTCCGGCGCCAGCCCGGGTGTCACCTTCGCGGGGGGCCGGTGTTGAAGCGCTCGCCCATGGTCCTCCCCCGTGCCGTCCACCTGGTGCTGGCGCTCGTGCTCCTGGCCTGCGCGACCGCTCGCGCGCAGGGCGTCCCCTCCGCCACCAGCGAGCCTCGCGCCGTGGAGGTGGACGTCCACGCCACCGACGCGGGCCAGACCCTCTCCGCCGAGAACGCCGCCCGCCTGGGCCTGTCCCCCGACGCGGGCGACACCCCGCTCGCGCCGCCAGTCCTCACCGCGGACGCACCCGCCGCGTGGCCCGAAGGCCTGGAGGGCACGCCGGGCGAGGTGGAGCTGGAGCTGCTGGTGGACGTGGAGGGCCGCGTCGCGGAGACGAAGGTGGTGCGCGCCGCCTCGGAGCCGCGCCTCACCGACGCGGCGCTCGCCGCGGCCCCGGGCCTGCGCTTCACCCCGGCCACGCTGGCCGGCACGCCCGTGGCGG
>JAFADT010000151.1 GCA_023424585.1 Pseudomonadota bacterium | reverse complement strand
ACCTGCACCACTACCGCCGGCACGAGGACGACACCGGCCAGCACCGCATCACCGCGGGCGGCGGCGGCGCCTTCATGCACCCCACGCACGCGCCCGCGGCGCCCGTGCTGCGCGACGGCTCCACGCTGCGCAAGAGCTTCCCGGACGAGGCCACGTCGCGAAAGCTCGCGCGCAAGAACCTGCTCCTCATCCGCTACAGCCCGCTGTTCGGGCTCATCACCGGCCTGTGGTACCTGCTGCTCGCGCTGGCGGCCTACGCGGAGGTGGGCTCGCTGGGCCTCTCCCGCCTGCCGGAGGTGGTGACGGCGGTGGCCAACAGCATGGTCAACCGCCCGTGGACGCTCATCCTCGGGATGGTGACGGTGGGGGGCCTGGCGGGGCTGGCGGACGCGGCGCTCGGGAAGTGGCGCGCGCTCCTGGGCGGCCTGCACGGCGTGGCGCACATCGTGGCCGCGTTCTTCGTCGCCTGGGGCGCGACGTACTTCACGGTGAGCACGCTGGGCGTGTGTCCGGTGCTGTCGCCGGATGGCGCGCACTGCGCGGACGGCTGGCTGCACCTGGCGGGCAAGTTCTTCTTCTCCAGCGCGTTCACCTTCGTGGGCGGCTTCCTCGTGGGCCCGTTCATCACCGGCCTGTACCTCTGGCTGAGCGTGAACTCCTTCGGCGCGCACTCCAACGAGGCCTTCGGGTCGCTCGCGCTGCCGGACTGGAAGAACTTCCTGCGCATGCGCATCGGGAAGGACGGGGCGCTGACCATCTACCCCGTGGGCATCGAGCGCGTGCCGCGCAAGTGGAAGCCCACCGGCGCGGGCCCCCTGTCGCCCGCGTTCGACCCGGACGACCCGAAGGCCACCGAGCCGTTCCTCATCGAGCCGCCCATCCGCGTCAGCCGCTGACGCTACCCGGCCGAGCGCGGCCCGGGAGGCGGCTCCTCTTCCGCCGTGGAGCTGGAGGACGCGGCCCGCGCCGCGTCCTCCAACAGCGGCGCGATGCCGGGCTGCTTGCGGGTGAGGGCCACGTAGTCCTGGAGGGCCGCGTCCAGGCCCACGTCGCGCTTCGCGCGCTCGGACAGGAACCACTTGTGCTCCAGCACCTGGCAGTAGAGCTCCGCGGTGTCGGCCGCGCGGCCCAGCTCCTTCTGAAGGCGCGACAGCGTGGGGTGGTAGCGCTCGTCCAGCCAGCGGAACGCGGCCACGCTCAGGGGCACGCTGCGGTCCAGCTTGCGCGTGAGCGTGGCCTTCATCTCCCGCATCTCGTTGAGCAGCAGGCTGGCCTGGCGCTCCTCCGCGACGATGCCGGTGAGCGAGTGCAGCTGGTGCCGGTGGTACTCGCGGTCCGTGACGATGGTGCGCATGCGCAGCTGGCTGCCCTGCCCGCTCGCCAGCAGCTCCACCTCGCCCACGGAGAAGCCCAGGTCGTTGAGCGTGCGGATCCGCTCGTGGATGCGGTAGCTCTCGTGCGGCTGGAGGATGAGCTCGCGGTTGATCTCCGCCCACAGCCGCTCGTACTTCTGGCGGATGCTCGCGGCCGTCTCCCGCCAGGCCTCCAGCTCCTGGGGCAGCTCCGCCGCCAGCTCCACGCGCGCGGCCAGGTCCGCCAGCCCTCCGGCGATGTTCTCCTCCATGATCTGGAGGTCCATCTCCCGCTGGCCGTCGGAGAGCTGCTCGTGCAGCTCGGACGTCTCCGCGTCCACCGCGTACGCTTGCAGCTCGCCCGCGTCGCGGCGGAAGAGCACGTTGGACAGCGAGCAGTCGCCCCAGAAGAAGCCGCCCAGGTGCAGCCGCACCAGCAGGCCCGCCATCGCGTCCAGGAGCCGCGACCGGTAGCGCTCCAGGCCCTGGTGCATGAACAGCGCGCGGTACGGCAGCGACGAGGCGAGGTACTGCGTGATCAGCAGCCCGGGCCTGTCCCCGGGCGCGGCCTCCAGGCCCTCCTCCGTCTGCACCGCGAGGCCCACGGGCACCACCGACGGCAGCCGGCGGTCCTCCAGGCCGCGCAGGAGGTCGTACTCGCGCTGCGCCACGCGCGCGGGGGTCTCCTTGAAGGCGTAGATGGTGGCGCCGTAGCTGACGAACACCACCACGTGCCGGGACAGGCCGCGCGGCACCTCCACCACGCGCGGTGAACGCTCCGGCCACGCCTCCAGCGGCAGCTCCCACGGCAGGTCGAGGAAGTCCGGGTGCCCCTGCCGGATATGCAGGGAGTGGAGGCGGCGCGCGGGGTGAGACATGTTGGTCACCAGCCTACTGCCCGGGGGGCCGCGCATCACCCGGACCGCCCGGTGGCCGGCGTGGATCGTTCGCTGCTAGAGGAAGAGGCCATGCGACCCCTCCGCGGCCTCTCCCTCTACAGCGCGGCCCTGCTGTCGGCCTGCGCCGGCTCCTCGCCCTCCCCGGCCCCGACCCCGTCCGGGTCCGGCAACATCACGCTCGCCGCGCCGGCGGGAGACGCGTGGTACCGGGGCGCGGTGTTCTACGAGGTGTTCGTCCGCAGCTTCCAGGACTCCAACGGCGACGGCGTGGGAGACCTGCCGGGGCTCATCTCGCGGCTGGACTACCTGAACGACGGCGACCCGGCGACGACGGACGACCTGGGGGTGGACGCGCTGTGGCTGATGCCGGTGTTCGCGTCGCCCAGCTATCACGGCTACGACGTGACGGACTACGAGCGCATCCAGACGGCCTACGGCTCGCTGGAGGACCTGCAACGGCTGTGTGACGAGGCGCACCGCCGGGGCATGCGCGTCATCCTGGACTTCGTCATCAACCACACCAGCTCGGAGCATCCGTGGTTCGTGGACTCGGCGTCCTCGCCGCAGTCGGCGAAGCGCGACTGGTATCAGTGGCGCACGAACAACCCCGCGTGGGCGCAGCCGTGGGACCTCTACTCGCAGACCAACACGTGGCATCCGCAGGACACCGGCTGGTACTACGGCGTCTTCTGGGGCGGCATGCCGGACCTCAACCTCCAGACGCCCGCGGTGCGCGACGAGGTGAAGCGCCTGGCCACGCTGTGGCTGGAGCGCGGCGTGGACGGCTTCCGGCTGGATGCCGCGCGCTACCTCATCGAGACGGGCGGCGGGGCGGGGCAGGCGGACACGCCGGAGACGCACGCCTTCTGGAAGGAGTTCGCCGCGCACGTGCGCTCGGTGAAGCCGGACGCGGTGCTGGTGGGTGAGGCCTGGAGTGAGACGCCGTCGGTGGGGAAGTACTACGGCTCCACGGCGACGCTGCCGGGCGGGGACGAGCTGCCGCTCAACTTCAACTTCCCCATGTCCGCGCGGGTGATTGAAGGCATCAACGCGGGCAACAGCGGTGGCGTGGCTTCGAAGCTGCTGGAGATGAAGAACAACTACCCGGCCGGCGTGGCGGACGCGCCGTTCCTCACCAACCACGACATGGTGCGGCTGGCGACGCAGTTCTCCAACGACGGGGCGAAGCTGGGGCTGGCCGCGGCGGTGCTGCTGACGCTGCCGGGCGCGCCGTTCCTCTACTACGGCGAGGAGGTGGGCCTGGGGAACGGCAACGCCAACAACGACGAGTCCAAGCGCACGCCCATGCCATGGAGCGGCGCGGCGGGCGGAGGCTTCACGGCGGGCTCGCCCTGGTATGCCTTCTCCAGCGGCCGGGAGACGGCGAACGTGGAGGCGCAGCGGAGCAACCCGGGGTCGCTGCTGTCGCGCTACCGGAACCTCATCCACGCGCGCCAGGGCTCGGAGGCGCTGCGCAACGGAGGCCTGCGGCTGTTCACGGCGACGACGGGCGTGTCGCGCACGCTGGCGTTCGTGAGGACGCTGGACGACGAGCTGGTGCTGGTGGTCCACAACTTCTCCACCGCGCAGGAGTCGGTGGGTCCGTTCGACGTGGAGGCCACGACGGCGGAGCCGCTGTTCGTGGACTCCGGCGTGGCGCCGCTCACGGGCGGCTCGGGGGCGTGGAGGACGAGCATCCCGGCCCGCTCCACGGCCATCTGGCGGCTGCGCTAGCTGACGACAGGCTGACGCCACGAGCGGGAGAGGTGCCCCTCTCCCGCGGCGTTGAAGCGGCGGATGAGCTCCGCCGCCGCGCCCTTGTCCTGACGGAGCAGCCATTTCAGCTCCGCGGGCATCAGCGCCTTCACGGTGAGGAGCCGGACCTCGCCCCCGGGCAGCGTGAAGCGCGCGGGCAGTGCGTCCGTCTCCACGCCGATGAGCACGGCCACGCGGCCCTCGGGGGTGACGAGGGTTTCGGGCATGCCCGCGCCGTCCACCTCCATGGACAGCGTGCCCTTGGACAGGGTGACGCGGAGCTTCTCGAGCTCGGCGACCTCGTAGGCGACGCGTTCGAGCAGGCGCACCGGCCAGCTCTTCCAGACTTCCCCCAACGGCTCCGGGGTCTCGATGGCGAGCTCCAGTCCGAAGCCAGCGGTGGGCCGGTCCAGGATGTCGCTGAACGGGTCGGACAGGCCGTCGGTGACGATGAGCATGCGGCCTTCAGGGCGGCGCACTGCTTGCCACCACTGCCGTTCGCCGGGCCATGGGCCGCCCACGACGGGAGGAATGTAGAGGTCGTCCGAGAGGGTACCGAGCCCGCGCCACACGGAATGACGGGTAATGCGTGCTTGGTCCCACAATTCGCCTCGCCGCTTCGTCTCCGCGCGACGAACGGGGTCGAAGGTCGGCGGCCCTGTGACTGCTTCGAACTTCGCGCCCGTGATGCCCGCTCGCTCCATCGAAGCCTTGATGTCCTCGGAGACGATGAGCGAGCCCTTCCACTCCGACGGACGGAACACCTTGGCCCCGCTTACCTTCGACGGATCGATGCGCATGCCCGAAATGGAGAAGAGCTTCCCAACCTTTTCAGGAAGCCCATCCTCCTCGGTCCAGCAGGCCACCTCCGCCGAAGCCTCGGTGTCGATGCACTGGAACGTGCGGAGGGCATTGAGGATGAAATACGGCCCTGCGTGGGAGTCGATTTCGACGGGAATCAACTCCACTTCACTTGCAGCCAGTTTCTGGAAGAGAGCAGCCACCTTCGCATTGACGACCGGCGTGCCGAACGCGGCGTGTGCGAAGTCACGCGACTCCCCCACCACTTCGACCGGGAGCTTGATCTGCCCTCTGAAATGGGCAGGTTCGCCCATGGTGAATTGCCAGGGATCTTCGAGTTCTCGCCTTTGAGCATCGAGCGGATGACCCAAGCACCAGCATCCTTCGGCGACATGCTCATAAAGGTCGAAGTACTTCGTCGTCACGGGCGGCGCTCCTATTTCACTCCAAGCCGATGACCCAACGATTCAAGTCGGTACCCTTCTCTTGAATCTCGATTGCGAGTCTCCGCAACGCTCTCGTCAACGAAACGCGGCAGTCTTGCATGGTTCGGCATGTTGCCGTCGCATCCCTCAAAGCTGTGAATACCTTACGGTGGTACGCCTCAGGGTGAGGACCCCGATGTCCCGGCACGCGGACCTTGTTCGCGGGATCGTCGAGCGACATCCCCGCCTTATCGAAGATCTTCTGGAACTGCGGTGACCACGGGCCACCACGGTTCGTGGCGCTCCACCACTTGTTGGACGCGATGTGGTGCTCATGCCCTTCCACATCCGCGCCACTCGCGACAGGCCCCTTGTCGTCCCGAGCGGACATGGCCACCGCGTTCGGCGGCAGCGCCAGGGTGACGACGCCCTCGGACGACACCGCCGCGGACTCCACCTGCGCCGCCGCGCCCAGCCGGAAGCCCCCCAGCTCCGCGGCCATCAGCGAGGCCTGCCCGGGCCCCGGCAGCGTAGCCACCTTCGCCGCGAACGTCTCCGCCGTGCTCCCCACCGCCGCCAGCGCCAGCATCACGAACGCCCGCGCCGCGTTCTTCCCCATCACCTCGCCGTACTCCTCCCCCGCGTCACGGAGCGCATCGAACGTCCGGGCCACCCGGGCCTGCTCGGACAACTCGCTCCAGCCCTGGATGAGGTTCCACACCGTGTCGATGCCCAGGTAGGCGATGAGCACCACCGTCATCGTCGCGGCGATGCCCTTCGACACGGGCTCGGGCAGCAACCACAGCGCCAGGTACACGGTGCCCGTCGCGACGACGGTGGTGAGCACCGCGCGCGGATCCGTCATCCCCACCAGCGCTGCCTCGGTCTCCTCCCACACCGACTCCAGCGCGATGGCGAACGCCAGCGACCGACGCCCGTCCTCATCCAGCGTGCGCCGGTCCTCCAGCAACTGAAGACAATCCCCCGGAGTCTGCTTGCGCTGGCACCACCGCCCATACGCGCTCGCCAGCTCCCGGCCGCCCTCATCCACCAGCAACGAAGCCCGAGCCGGCGCCCCCACGGACACCAATCCCAGCCGCCCGCGAACATGGGCATATGCCTTTGAAGAGAACGTCCCCGCGAACAACCGGTACGCCGCGTCACGAGGACGCGGAGCCACCGGAGCATCCTCCGCCAGCGTCCGCACCGCCTCGGTGAACTCCCCCGCCTCCAGCTCCACGGGCGCGACCTCCGCCCGAGGCACATGGACGACCGGCGCCCCACGCCCCGTCTTCAGCCGGACACCGCGCGTCGCTGAACACCCCGTGCCCAGCAACACCAGCAGCACCGCGACCGACCAGCTCCGGCCTGAGGACATGGACGCCTCCCTGGCACCCATCCTCGGCCGCGCGGACTCACCGCGACCAGGACCTCCCGCGCACGGCGCGCGAGCCGACCGTCATGGGGCGGGCGAGGACGGACCCACGGGCCCCGCGTCCGGCACCTCCGCGGGCACACCGGCGTCCTCCACCGTGCCCGCGTCAGGAGGAGCCACTCCCGCCGGAGCCGCGACCTTCCCCGAAGGCACCACCGCGCTCCACGCCGGCTTCGCGGGCCCCAGCACCGCTTCCTGCGTCGTCCCCGGCGCCACCAGCAGGTCCACCACCGGCGATTGCGAAGAATCCCCCTTCCGCCCTCCGCCGAAGCGGTCGTGGACCGGCTCCCCCGGCATGATGCCCATCGCCATCAGCCGCGAGTTCGCGGACGTGTCGCCGCCGAACATCCCGCCCAGCGACACGCGCCGGTCGAGGGTCGCGCCCGTCACCGCCACGCCGTAGCCCCAGTCCGCGCTCGCGTGCCCGCCCAGGAAGCGATCCGGCACCTCGAAGATCACCGTACGCCCGCTCACCTGGATGAGGGTGGGGAAGAACACCCGCGCCTCCAGCTCCTGCTCCGTGGCCGCGTTCAGCTCCGCCTCCACCTTGCCGCCAATCCCTCCCGACTGCTTCTCGTACGCGGCCAGCGCATCCTGCCGCCACTGCTTGCGCAGCGCCTCGCGCGCCTCGTAGGGACGCGGCGTCAGCACCAC
>JAFADT010000034.1 GCA_023424585.1 Pseudomonadota bacterium | reverse complement strand
GCACGTTCTCCAGCAGGTTGCGCACGCCGCCTCGCCGCTGAGAGGCAGCGGCTTCTTCGCTCACGGAGCGCAGTGCGTGGAGCAGGGCGTCCGCGGTGTCAGGCGTGATTCCGTGCGGGAGGATGGCGAAGCCCTCGCGCTCGATGCGGGCGGCCAGTTCCTCCGAGGTCGTGTCGTGCGCCGTTGATGGAGACATCTCAACGCGCAGCATAGCGAGGGTCCGGTTCCACGCGGGCACATGCACGCGTGGAACCGCGAAGCCTCACGCCGCCACCGGCTCACTGCGGTGGCGGGCCCGGGCGGAGACCTCCCGGCGGCGGCCCTTGCGCAGCACGTCCAGGTGGACCTCCTCCTCGCTGGCGAGCGCCATCAGCCGTTGCAGGTCATCCACGCTGTTGACCGGCCGGTTGTTGATGCCGAGCAGCAGGTCGTCGGGCTGGAGCCCCGCGTCGTCCGCGGGCGTGCCCTCCTGCACCTTCAGCACGCGCACTGCGCGAGGTTGGCCGGCGTCCTTCGCGAGCGCGGGCTCCAGGTTCACCGCCGTGGCGGCGATGCCCAGGAACTTCCGGTCCACCCGGCCGCGCTGGATGAGCAGGCTCGCGACCCAGGCCGCCGTGGTGGCGCTCACCGCGAAGCCGATGCCCTGCGCGAAGGGCAGCACCAGCGTGTTGAGCCCCACCACCCGCCCGCGCGTGTCGAGCAGCGGCCCGCCCGAGTTACCCGGGTTGATGGCCGCGTCCGTCTGGAGCATCCCCTCCAGCATGACGCCGTCGGGCAGCGTGATGGAGCGGTTGATGGCGCTCACCACGCCCAATGAAACGGACTGCTCCAGCCGGAAGGGATTGCCGATGGCCATCACCAGCTGTCCCACCCGCACCGTCTCCGGAGCCGCGAGCGGCAGCGTGGGGAAGCCGTCCCCCTCCGCGCGCACCACCGCGAGGTCCGTGGGGGCGTCCGCGCCCACCAGCGTGCCCCGGCGCTCCTCGCCGCCGTGGAGCTGCACGGTGAGGCGCCTGGGCGTGCGCATCACCACGTGCCGGTTGGTGAGCACGTAGCCGTCCGGCGTGAGGAACAGGCCGGTGCCGTGGCCTCGCGCGTGCTCCACGCCCACCACCGCTGGAGCCGCGCCGGCCACGAGCCCCTCCAGGTCATCCGAGAGCTGCTGCAACAGGTTCATCGCCGGCTCCTTTCAAGAACGCTTGCCCACGGTGATGGGCACCTCGCGCAGCTCGCCCGCGCGCAACACCTTCGCCGGGACGGACGTGCCCACCTTGTCGTCGCCCAGGTAGCCCAGCAGGTCCTCCACGCCGCGCAGCGTCTGGCCGCCCAGGCTCACCAGCACGTCGCCCATCAGCAGCCCTGCCTTCTGCGCGGGGCCGTCCGGATCCACGGAGAGCAGGATGAGGCCCGCCTTCGTGCCCTCGAGCTCCCGCGGCAGGCGCACCGGGTAGGCGCCAACGCCCAGGTAGCCGCGGCGGACGCCGCCGTGCTCGCGCAGCGAGCTCGCCACGCGCGTCAGCGTGCCGCCGGGGAGGACGACCGCGGCGGTGCGCGAGAAGGCCGCCGTGGGGATGCCCAGGAAGCGGCCCTGCGCGTCCACCAGCGCGCCGCCGGAGAAGCCCGGAGGCAGGTCCGCGTCGGTCTCCAGGTAGCGGTCCACCTGTCCGCCCGCGTGCGTGCGCCAGTCGCCGCCGAACGCGCTGACGATGCCCAGCGTGGCCCGCGCCGTGCGCCCCGGCCGGCCGAGGGCCAGCACGATGTTGCCGACCTTCACGTCATCGAGCGGCGCGGGCGTGAGCGCCGGGAGCCCGCTGGCGTCGGCCTTGAGGAGCGCGAGGTCGGTGCTCGGGTCGCGGCCCACGAGCTCGGCGGACACCGAGCGGCCGTCCGCGAGCCCAACCTGGATGGAGCCCTCGTGTTCGACGGCGTGGCTGGTGGTGAGGATGTGGCCGTCGGCATCCCAGACGACGCCGCTGGCGCCCCGGCGACGGCGGGCCTCGACGCGGACGAGGGAGGGCGCGATGCGCTCGACGACGGTGGAGATGGACTGTGAGAGGGATTGGAGGGCGTCGGTGGACATGGCGTGTTCCTTTCGAGCCAGAAGCTAAAGGGCTCGAAGTCGCGCCACATCGGCGGACCGGGCAGGACGGCGACCCAGCCCTTCGGGCAGGTCGCCCCTCCATCCGGTCAGGGCCCTGGTTTTTCGAGCAGGGCGCCGCCCGGGCCAAAGCCCAGGGACAGGCACAGCACGCGGCGTCCCTTCACCTGCGGCGCCCGCCGCGCGGACTCGGCCGCCAGCTCCGCGTCGTTGAGCACGAGCACCGGCCCTCCCTCGTCCGGCAGGCCCGCGTGGGCGAGGATGTCCTGGACCAGGGACGCCGCGCCCTCGAAGCCGTAGGTGCAACCTCCGGGCAGCAGGCGCTCATCCAGGGGACACGGCAATGCCAGACACAGCGCGTCCGGAGGCTCGCCCGTGCCCTCCGCGAGGAACGTGCGCAGCGCTCCCGCGATGAACGCCACCGTGTCCCGGACGTGATGGCCGTCCGCGGGGCGCGGCTGACCGATGAACAGCGGAGGCAGGGTCGCGAGGTCGCGCTCGACGACGCGCGTGGCGCCGGGCCGCGCGAGCTTGAGGCTCGTCTGCCCCACGTCCACGCAGAGGGGACTCCGCGCGCCCTTCGCCTCCAGCATGCGCAGCCCCGCGCGCACGGGCGCGAAGCGCGGTGACAGCGCGATGTGCACCGGGCAGCGCAGCGCCGCCGTGGCCTCCCTCACCGCCGCGGGGAAGCCGTCCAGCTCCGCCAGCCCGCCGCTCAGGTATGCCGCGTCCGGCGCGTGCTGCTTCGCCAGCAGGAAGAGCGCCTCCGCCAGCGGGAGCATCACCCGGGCCGAGAGCGTGGCGCCGGGAACGCCCGCGCGCCGGTCGTCCTCCACCCACGGCGAGCCCAGCACCTCCCACAGCTCGCGGCCGAACACGGGCAGGTTCCACACCTCCAGCGAGGTGACTCCCTCGGGGCGGTGCCGGCGGGGGCTCCACTTCGAGCGGCTCATGTCACCAGCCCGGCGATGCGTTCGGCGGCGGTCCTCGCGCCGTCCTGCGCGCGGTAGGAGCGGGAGATCTCCGCCACGCGGTCGCGCATGGGGGACTCCGGCGCGAGCAGTCGCGCGATGGCCTCGCGGCACGCCTCCACCGTGAGCGTCCTCGGGTCCCTCGCGAGCCCGGCGCCAGCCTTCTCCAGGAAGTGCGCCTGCACGGGCTGGTCGTTGCACACCGGCAGCAGCAGCATGGGCACGCCCGCCGTCATCGCCTCCATCACGGAGTTGGCGCCGCCGTGGGAGATGAACGCCGCCGCGCGCTCGAGTACCTGACGCTGGGGCGTGTAGCGCACCGCCACCACGTCACCGGGCAGCGTGCCCGGGAAGTCCGTGTCCGCCAGCTCGCCCGCGCACAGCACCAGCGTCACGTCGAAGGGCTTCGCGGCCTCCGCGATGAGGCGGAACAGCTCCGGCTGATACGAAATCTGGCTGCCGAAGGACACGTACAGCACGGGCTTTCTTCCCAGGCGCTCCCAGGGGAAGGGCACCTCATCGCCCCTGCGTTCGGGCGGAACGGAGGGACCCACGAGCAGCGTGTGCGGGGGCACTCCCGCGTCCGGGCCCAGGAACGCCTCGGTGGCGAAGATGACGTTGAGCCTTGGCGACAGGCACTCGCAGGTGCGGAAGCGCGCGTCGAAGCCGTGACGGCGGAACAGGGCCTGACGGTCTTCCTTCAGCGCCCCCACGTTGCGCAGCAGGGCAATCTCCGGCCGCGGCTCCAGCAGCGTGAGCGCGGAGGACACGCCCGCCCAGGGGATGCCCTCCGTATGCGCCGCGAGCACCGCCGCGTACTGCATCCCGTCCAAGGCCATCACCTCCGGACGGAAGGCGCGCACCACCGCTCGTACAGGCTCCAGCATCGCGGGGACCGAATCCAGGAGCAGGCCCCGGATCCACCTCCCCAGCGCCACGTCATCGAGCACCAGCTTCGCCAGCGCCTCGCCTCCGGTCTCGATGCCCGGTGGCGCGGCTTCGACGTGCGGCAGGCGCAGCACCTCCACGCCCAGGGACTCGAGCTGCGGCGCGGGCTCGGGGATGCACAGCCAGCCGACGGTGTGCCCCAGGCGGCGCAGCCATTGGGCCACGCCGACCATCGGGTTGAGGTGACCCTTTTCAGGAGAGGTGGCGATGAGGACTCGGGACATTCAGGAGGGCGCCTCGGTGTGAGCCTGGAGCATGGCC
>JAFADT010000009.1 GCA_023424585.1 Pseudomonadota bacterium | reverse complement strand
CTCCAACTGGACGTGGGACCCGGTGGCCAAGCAGTACTTCTGGCACCGCTTCTTCAGCCACCAGCCGGACCTGTACTACGACAACCCCGAGGTGCAGGAGGCCATGCTGGACGTCATGCGCTTCTGGCTCAACATGGGCGTGGACGGGTTCCGCTGCGACGCCGTGCCCTACCTCTTCGAGCGCGAGGGCACCAACTGCGAGAACCTCCCGGAGACGCACGCGTTCCTGAAGCGCCTGCGCAAGACCATCGACTCCGAGTACCAGGGCAAGGTGCTGCTCGCGGAGGCCAACCAGTGGCCCGCCGACGTGCGCGTGTACTTCGGCGAGGGCGACGAGTTCCACATGGGCTTCCACTTCCCGGTGATGCCCCGCCTCTTCATGGCGGTGCGCCGCGAGGACCGCACGCCCATCGTGGAGATCATGCAGCAGACGCCGGACATCCCGGCCAACTGCCAGTGGGCCATCTTCCTGCGCAACCACGATGAGCTGACGCTGGAGATGGTGACGGACGAGGACCGGGACTACATGTACCGGGAGTACGCCACCGACCCGCGCATGCGCATCAACCTGGGCATCCGCCGCCGGCTGGCGCCGCTGATGGACAACGGCCGGCGCCGCATCGAGCTGATGCACAGCCTGCTGTTCACCCTGCCCGGCACGCCGGTCCTCTACTACGGGGACGAGATCGGCATGGGCGACAACATCTACCTGGGCGACCGCAACGGCGTGCGCACGCCCATGCAGTGGACCGGCGACCGCAACGCGGGCTTCAGCCGCGCGGACTACGCGCGCCTCTTCGCGCCCGTCATCGCGGACCCCGTCTACGGCTACCAGTCCATCAACGTGGAGGCCCAGGAGCGGCAGAAGTCCAGCCTGCTGCAGTGGGTGAAGCGGATGATCGGCATCCGCCAGCGCTACCCCGTCTTCGCCATGGGCACCCTGCGCTTCCTCACCACGGAGAACCGCAAGGTGATGGCCTTCGTGCGCGAGTGGGAGGGCCAGACGGTGCTCGTCGTATGCAACCTGTCGCGCTTCGCGCAGCCGGGCGTGCTGGACCTGCGCGAGTTCAGCGGCAGCACCCCCGTGGAGTTGATTGGAGAGACGCCGTTCCCCCGCATCAGCGACCTGCCCTATCAGCTGTCGATGGGGCCCTACATGTTCCTGTGGTTCCGGTTGGACAAGCCGCTGCAGGCGAAGGAGTGACCCCGCGTGACCCCCCTGGACCTGCCCAAGCTGCCCGACTTCCTCAAGACCCAGCGCTGGTTCGCCGGCAAGGCCTGGCCCATCAAGAGCATCAGCGTGCTGGACCACGTGCCCATGAAGCTGGGCGCGTGCTCGTTCACCCTGGCCATCATCGAGGTCGTCTACGAGCTGGGAAACCCGGAGCGCTACCAGCTCCAGGTGCGGCAGACGCCGGACGGCGTCGTCAGCGCGCTGGAGGACGATGACTGCGTCCGCGCCGTCTTCAACCTCGCGCGCGAGGGACAGCAGGTGGCCTCCGGCTCTGGCCGCGTGGTGGGGGAATGGATCGCCTCCACGGACAGCGGCGTGGCGCTGCCGGATCCGCTCTCCGTGCGCCGGCTCAACGTGGAGCAGAGCAACACCTCGCTGGTGCTGGGCGAGCGGGTCATCGTCAAGGTCATCCGCAAGCTGGAGGCCGGCGTGAACCCCGAGTACGAGGTGGGCCGCTTCCTCGCCACGAAGACGGACTTCCGCGCGACGCCGCAGCTGCTGGGCGCGCTGAACCTGGAGGGCCCCGCGGGCGCGACGCTCGCGCTGGCGCACCGCTTCGTGCCGAACGCCATCGACGGCTGGAAGTACGCGCTGGAGCGGCTGCGCCAGGAGAAGGCGCTGAGCGACGGCTTCCTCGCGGACATGCGCGAGCTGGGCGCGCGCCTGGGGGATTTGCACAAGGCCTTCGCCTCCGCGGGGCCGGACGACCTGGCGTTCTCCCCGGAGCCGCTGCTCCAGGAGGACCTCCAGCGCTGGAGCGCGTCCATCGTGGGCGAGCTGGGCGTGACGCTGGCGGACGCCGGGCGGCTGCACGCGGACCTGGAGGTCCGGCGGGACAGCCTCATCACGTACGCGAAGCGCCTGTCGCAGGTGGCGCCGTCCGGCCAGAAGATCCGCATCCACGGCGACCTGCACCTGGGCCAGGTGCTGCGCTCGGAGGGCCAGTGGCTGTTCTTCGACTTCGAGGGCGAGCCGTCCCGCTCGTTCACCGCGCGCCGGGAGAAGTACAGCGCGCTGCGCGACGTGGCGGGGATGCTCCGCTCCTTCGACTACGCGGAGGCCACCGTGGCGCTGGAGGGCGGCCAGCCGCGCGGGCGCGTGGGCCCCACCCGCAACGCGTTCCTGGAGGGCTACCGCCAGGCGACGCGCGGCGCGCCCTTCCTGCCCGACAGCGATGAATCCTTCGACGTGATGTTGCGCGCCTTCGAGCTGGAGAAGCTGTTGTACGAAGTGCGCTACGAACTCGCCAACCGGCCGGACTGGGTGCGCATCCCCGTCGAGGCCCTGTTGCGGATGGAGGATGCCCAGTGAGGAAGCCGGTGGACAGAGCACAGGTGGACGCGGAGCTGCAACGCGTGGTGGAGCTTCGCCATCCGGAGCCCCACTCGGTGCTGGGCGTCCACCCGGACGGCGACGCGGTGGTGGTGCGCGCCTACCGCCCGGAGGCCGTGGCCATCCACGTGCTGCCGGAGTTCGGAGGCAGGGTGCCCATGCAGCACCGCCTCGGCGGCGTCTTCGAGGCGCGCATCAACGGCCGCACGGAGCCCTTCAGCTACCTGCTGGAGGTGGAGTACCCGGGCAAGAAGGTCTTCACGCTGCGCGACCCGTACAGCTTCCTGCCCACCCTCGGGGAGCTGGACCTGTACTTCGCCGGCGAGGGCCGCCACGAGAAGCTCTGGGAGCGCATGGGCGCGCACCTCATCCACCACAACGGCGTGAACGGCACGTCCTTCGCCGTGTGGGCACCCACCGCCCGGGGCGTGTCCGTGGTGGGGGACTTCAACGGCTGGGACGGACGCCTGCACGCCATGCGGCGCATGGGGTCCTCCGGCATCTGGGAGCTGTTCGTCCCGGAGGTCGGCGAGGGCACCCGCTACAAGTTCGAGATCCGCCCCGGCCACGGCGGAGGCCCGCTGCTCAAGGCGGACCCGTTCGCCTTCCGCACGGAGACGCCGCCCGCCACCGCGTCGGTGGTGCACGACCTGCGCCGCTACAACTGGGGCGACGACGCGTGGCTGGAGGCGCGCCACCAGCGCGGGGAGGCGGCCCAGCAGCCGTGGAGCGTCTACGAGGTGCACCTGGGCAGCTGGCGCCGCGTGGTGGAGGACGGCGACCGGCCCATGACGTACCGCGAGCTGGCGCCGGAGCTGTCCCGCTACGTGAAGGACCTGGGCTTCACGCACGTGGAGCTGCTGCCCGTGGCGGAGCACCCCTACGGCGGCTCCTGGGGCTACCAGGTGGGCGGCTACTACGCGCCCACGTCGCGCTTCGGCCACCCGGACGACTTCCGCTACCTGGTGGACTACCTGCACCAGGAGGGCGTGGGCGTCATCGTGGACTGGGTGCCGGGACACTTCCCGCGCGACAGCCACGCGCTGGGCCAGTTCGACGGCACCGCCCTCTACGAGCACGCGGACCCGCGCCAGGGCTCGCAGCCGGACTGGGGCACGCTCGTCTTCAACTTCGGCCGCAACGAGGTGCGCAACTTCCTCATCGCCAACGCGCTGTTCTGGCTGGAGGAGTACCACATCGACGGGCTGCGCGTGGACGCCGTGGCCTCCATGCTCTACCTGGACTACAGCCGCAAGCAGGGCGAGTGGATCCCCAACCGCTGGGGCGGCCGCGAGAACGAGGAGGCCATCCAGTTCCTGCGCGAGCTCAACGACACCATCCGCCGCAAGCACCCGGGCGTGGTGGTCATCGCGGAGGAGTCCACCGCGTGGCCCAAGGTGTCCCAGCCCGTCAGCGAGGGCGGCCTGGGCTTCCACTTCAAGTGGAACATGGGCTGGATGCACGACACGCTGTCGTACTTCTCCAAGGACGCCGTCTACCGGCAGTACCACCACAACCAGCTCACCTTCGGCCTGCTGTACGCGTTCAGCGAGAACTTCATGCTGCCGCTGAGCCACGACGAGGTGGTGCACGGCAAGGGCAGCCTCTACGGCCGCATGCCGGGAGACGCGTGGCAGAAGCGCGCCAACCTGCGCGCGCTGTTCGGCTGGATGTGGGCCCACCCGGGCAAGAAGCTGCTCTTCATGGGCGGCGAGTTCGGCCAGCCGGCCGAGTGGAACCACGACAAGAGCCTGGACTGGCACCTGCTCCAGGATCCAGGCCACAAGGGCATCCAGCGGCTGGTGGGCGACCTGAACCGCATCTACCGGGACCTGCCCGCGCTCTACGACTGCGACAGCGAGCCCCGGGGCTTCCAGTGGCTCCAGCCGGACGCCTCCGCGGCGAACGTGCTGGCCTTCGTGCGCCGCTCGCGCATGCCCGGCCGTCACGTGGTGTGCGTGGCCAACCTGTCACCGGTGCCGCGCGAGGATTATCGCGTGGGCTTCCCGCTCCACGGCCGTTATGTGGAGCTGCTCAACACCGACGCCGGGGAGTACGGAGGCAGCGGCCTGGGCAACCGGGGCCAGGTGCAGACGGAGCCCACGGGCTGGGACGGCCAGCCCGCCTCCGCGACGCTCACCCTGCCCCCGCTGTCGGTGGTGTGGTTCACGCCGGGGTAGCCCCCGGCCCCACCGGAAGGACGGACGCAATGGCGGCAGGAGCCGTGACGAAGCGGAAGCTGGGAACGACGGGCCTGGAGGTGTTCCCCCTGTGCCTGGGCGGGAACGTCTTTGGATGGACGGCGGACGAGGCCACCTCGTTCGCGGTGCTCGACGCCTTCGTGGAGGGCGGCGGCGACTTCGTGGACACCGCGGACGTGTATTCGCGGTGGATCCCCGGCCACGTGGGCGGTGAGTCGGAGGCGGTGCTGGGCAGGTGGATCGCCTCGCGAAAGGCGAAGGACCGCCTGGTGGTGGCCACGAAGGTCGGCGCGGAGACGGCGCTGGGCAAGGGCCTGACGAAAGCGCACATCGAGAAGAGCGTGGACGCGTCCCTGCGCCGCCTGGGCGTGGAGCGCATCGACCTGTACTACGCGCACTACGACGACCCGAACACGCCCTTCGAGGAGACGCTGCGAGCCTTCGACGCGCTGGTGAAGGCGGGCAAGGTGAAGGCGCTGGGCCTGAGCAACCACTCCGCGGAGCGCGCGCAGCAGGCGCTGGACACGCAGAAGCAGCTCGGGCTCGCGCGCTACCAGGTGCTCCAGCCGGAGTACAACCTGGTGGAGCGCCCGAAGTTCGAGGGCCCGCTCCAGCAGGTAGCGGAGCAGGAGCACCTGGCGGTCGCGCCCTACTTCGGGCTGGCCGCGGGCTTCCTCACCGGCAAGTACCAGGAGGGCCAGCCCGCCCCGGCGTCACCGCGCGCGGGCAACGTGCTCAAGAAGTACGGCAACGCGAAGGGCTGGGGCGTCGTCGCCGCGCTGAAGAAGGTGGCGGAGCGCCGGGGGGCCACGCCCTCGCAGGTGGCGCTCGCGTGGCTCGCCACGCGGCCCACGGTGGTGGCGCCCATCGCCAGCGCCACGTCCGTGGCGCAGGTGAAGGAGCTGCTCGGGGCCTTCTCCCTGGAGCTGGACGCGGACGACCTGCGCGAGCTGGACCGCGCGTCCGCCGCGTAGCCCGCGCCCGCCTGGCTCAGGCCTCATCCGCGACGAGCACGGTCTTCAGCCGTGCCAGCACGGGCGCTGGCACGTCGATGAAGGACAGGCCGACCTCGAAGCGGGCCACGGCGTCCTTGGGTAACTTGATGACCCAGACGATGCGCGCGGTACATTCCAGCGAGCCGCCGTCCGGGAGGAACAGCTCCAGGTCCAGGCGCGAGCCCACGTCCTGGGGCTCGTCGGAGTAGATGCGCGCGCCGCCAAGGCTGACATCGAGCACCTGCTTCTTGTCGCCCACCTTCATTCGCGCGGGGCGCGAGTAGAGGGGCGCGTGGATGCGCGGGAAGGCGCGGCGATCAATGGGAGAGGTCATCTGGAGCGTCACGTTCCGTCATCCTAGCGTGACTGTCACGAAACGACATATCGCCCTCCCGGCCGAGGAGGTGACCCATGGGGTCGGCTCACCTCCTCCTCGTGGGGTCTGGGACACCTACCCCGCGGTGTCGCCCAGGCCGTGGAGCTCCGGCGCGTCCCGAGCCAGCTCGTCGCAGATGAGCGCCTGGATGCGGAAGGCCAGCCGCGCCTCCTGGACCAGTTCCTGGGCCTCACCTTCCGTCAGCGACACCTCGTCCAGGCGGGCGGCCAGGCGCGCCTGGAAGGAGCGCAGCTCCGCGGCGGACACCGCGTTGTAGAAGGCCGTGCCGCGGCCGTTCTCCAGCTCGAACGCGCGCGCGACGAGCTCCGAGCGCTGGGGCGCGGTGTAGAGGTCCTGCACACAGCGCGCGTAGGCATGGGCGATGAGCAGGTGCGGGGCCTCCACCGCCACCTCGCGGATGCGCTCGGCGTGCAGCCGCGTCTCCGCGCAGGCGAAGGGCCTGGTGCGCGTGTCGCCGCAGAACCAGTCCAGGTCCGCCAGCAGCGCGGCGGCCCGCCGCAGCTCCGGCAGCCGCAGCACGCGCGTGACGGGGCCGTCCTTCAGCGTCGGCAGCACGGACTCCAGCGCCTCGTAGACGGTGTGCAGCTGGCGCAGGTGGTTCACGTAGTGGCGCGCCCGCACGAACTGGCCGTAGACGCCGCCGTTCCACGAGCCGTGGAAGAGCGCCGCCAGGAAGGTGGACTGCTCCGCCTGGCGCCGCGCCATCCCCGTCCCCTCCTCCAGCCGCAGTGACAGCCGCTGCGTGGACGGAAGACTCGCGGGGGCCGTGGGCGCGGTGGGCAGGCGCCGGTCCCTCGCGGAGCGCTCGAAGCCACCCCAGCGGATCGTCCCCCGGATGCTCACTGCTTCCACCCGCCGGCGGGCGCCGCGTGGGCGACGGTGGGGGCCGGCTCCTGCACCTCGGCCTCGTGCGTGGGCGCGTGCGGCATCTCCAGCTGGTGGATGGCCTCCACCAGGGTGTGGCCCAGCGCGCGCAGCACGTCCTCCTCCAGGCGGAGCGTCACCGGCCCCACGGCCAGGTGGATGTGCCCACAGCTGCACCGCGTGACCTCCGCGCACGGGCCTCGCGCCAGCACCGCCCTGCAGCATCCCTGACCGAGCATCGCGTCCTCCAGTTGATTTTGATTATCGAAATCAAATTCATGAGGCCACAACGCCCTTCTGCCGTCAAGCCCGGTCCATGCGGTTCTGATCCGGAAGCCGCTGGCCAACACTCCAAAGACAGACACAAACACCAGAAAAAAAGACAGACAACTCAATCAATTTCATGAATATGTGTTTCATTGATTTCATGTTTCATATGTCGGCGCGGGCCTGCTCTTTTGTTCATGTAGGCACGACAATTCACCTCCCGCGAAAACTGGCTGAAGGTTTGTTCAGGCTGCATTCAGGCGCGGCCCGGGCACTGAAAAACTGGCTGAAGGTCTGTTCAGTTGCGCTCGGTGGGTTCTGGTCCGGACATCCCCGAAAGGCAGGGTGAAATCCGGTCGCCTTCCGTCGCGGACTCCGGTTAGGAAAAACGGACCATGCGGCGACACCTCGTGCTGATGACGTTCCTGGGGCTGGCGAGCCTGCAACCCGGCTGCAAGTCCAACACCCCCTCCCCCACGATCCACGACTCGGGCATCGCCGACGCGGGCAGCCAGCAGCCGACGGCCTGGCGCCTCCAACCAGCCCAGGTCCAGGTTCCCGAGGGCATGAGGAGCGAGCCGTTCGACGTCCCGCGCTCCCTGAACATCCCAGCAGGCATGTCCGCGTCGGTCTGGGCGCGGGTGCCGGGCGCGCGGTTCATCGCCTTCTCGCCCGAGGGCACCCTGCTCGTCTCCGTGCCCGGGCAGAACAAGGTGATGCAGGTCCGCCCGCGCGCTGGCCAGGAGCCGGAGGTGACGCAATGGGCGGGCGGCCTGGGCCGTCCCCACGACATCGTCTTCCACGAGCGCGACGGGCAGCTGTGGGTCTTCCTGTCGGAGAAGGACCGCGTCACGCGCTCGCGCTGGACGCCCGGCGAGACGACGCGCGGCGAGGTGGAGACGGTCGTCTCCGGGCTGCCGGACGCGTCCCTGCCGGAGCTGCACGGCGCCTACGGCCACGAGCTCAAGAACCTGGCCGTGGACTCACAGCACCGCGTGTACGTGGCCATCGCGTCCACGTGCAACGTGTGCCTGAGCGACACCACCAGCGACCCGCTGCGCGGCGCCATCTACCGGTGGGACTGGAGCGGCGGCTCGCGCGAGCTGTTCGCCCGGGGCCTGCGCAACGCCGAGGGGCTCGCGTGGGAGCCGGGCACGGACACGCTGTGGGTGGCCGTCAACAACCGCGACAACACGCCCTACCCGTTCGACGACGGCACCGGGAAGTACGGCAAGGTGATTCCCGAGTACGTGGACAACCACCCGCCCGAGGCCCTCACCTCCGTGCGCGAGGGTGGCCACTATGGCTGGCCGTTCTGCAACTCCAACCCGGACTCCCCCAGCGGCCTGAAGCACATGCCCCTGGACCGCGACTACGACATGAACCGCGACGGCTCCCGAGCGGACTGCGCGGCGTTGGACAAGACGGACCAGGGCATCCAGGCGCACTCGGCGCCCCTGGGCCTGACGTTCTTCGACAACGGGGAGCTGAACCCGGCCTGGAAGCGCGGCGCGCTCGTCGCCTACCACGGCTCATGGAACCGCACGGAGCGGACCGGCTACAAGGTCGCCGTCTTCCCGTGGGACCTGGCCACGCACCAGCCCACGGGCGAGGTGGACGCCGTCACCGGCTTCATCAACCCGGACCAGAGCGTGTGGGGCCGGCCGGTGGACGTGGCCCTGGCCCCGGGCGGCGGCTTCATCGTCAGCGACGACCACGCGGGAGCGCTCTACCGCATCGCGCCCGCCGCGCAGCCCTGAGCAGCGAGCGCGTCAGCGCGCCTCGCCGCGCGCCAGCTTCTCCACGTACTCCGCGGGCAGCCCGGCGCTCCTCGCGCCGCGCACCAGCGCCTCCACGAAGCGAGGGCTCACCGGCCCGTCCGACGACGCGCGGCGCGGGTTGGTCACGAACGCGGTGGCCTCCACCTCCTGGCCGTCCACGCGCACGCGCACCGTGCGCTCCACGCACATGTGGGTGACGAAGCCCTCCTTGTGCTGGACGATGGGCCAGTCCCTGCCGGGGATCTCGAAGAGCCGGCCGTACACCCGCGCGCCCGGCGCGTCCGTCAGGCCCGCCACCCGGCCGCCCCACCAACGCGAGGGGAAGTCGTAGACGAGGTCCACGTCCAGCGCCTCGGCGAGCTGGCCCTCCGGCAGCTCGAAGAAGCCGTAGCTGTGCTGCTGCTTCCACTCGTCGAAGGCGGCCCGGTCCAGGATGGTCGAGTACGCGAAGTAGCGCCGGGGCGTGCTCGCGTCCGCCTGCTCGCGCGCCTTCATCACCTGGTCGTAGTGCGAATCCATTTGCGTGGGTCCTCGTCGTGCCTACCGCTCGCCCTTGCGTGAGAGGGCGCCGTCGCGGAACGCGCCCAGCACCCCTCCCACGTCCAGGCGGGACGTCTTGATGAACAGCCGCAGCGCGCGCTCCACGTGGTCGGCCAGGACGGCCATGCGCTCCAGCCGCCGCAGCTTCTCCGACTGCACGCCACCGGCGCCCTCCGCCAGCCGGCGCGCCTCGGACAGGTCCGCGCGGATGCGGGTGACGAAGGCCGCCTCGCGCTCCTCCACCACGTGCGTCACCATCCGCACCAGGTCCGTCTCCGCCGCGTAGCGCCACACCGTGTCCTGCGGCACGCGCACCCGCTGGATGACGCCCCAGTGCTCCAGGTCGCGCAGCAGCATGGACACGCCGCCCTTGGACAGGTCCAGCTCGCGCTCGATCTCACCGGCGGTCAGCGGCTCGCCGCGCAGGTAGAGCAGCCCCCACACGCGGCCCTGGTTGCGCTTGAAGCCCCAGAACTCGATGACGTTGCCCACCGCCTCCACGGCGATGGCTTCCCACGGCGCCAGCCGTCCATGCTCCGGCGGCGCGAGTGTCTTCTGGCTCCCGGGATCCCCCCCCGTCCACAGGTAGCCCTTCACGCAGCGCGTCCCTTCACCTGCTCCGCGATGCCCTCCGACAGCCGGTGCGCCCAGCTCATCAGCTCCGCGCCCGCGGCGTCGCTGGCGAAGGGCCCCAGCTTGTCGAGCGCCGCCTCGATCTCGGCGTTCATCCGCTCCATGGACGCCTCCACCGCGCCGGTGGCCTCGATGGCGGCGCCAATCTCCCGGGTGCGCTCCGGGGTGACGACGGAGAACGCCCACGCGTCCTTGAGCTTGCGGCGCAGGGACTCGTCCCGGGACACCGCCAGCAGGATGGGCATGGACGGCGTGCGCGAGTGCACGTCCGCGTACCGCGGCTTGCCCACGTCCGTGCCCAGGATGTCGCGGATGTCGTCGGCGATCTGGAACGCCACGCCCAGGTGCCGGCCGAACGCGTCGAAGCGCACCACGGCCTCCGGCTGGTCCGCCAGCGTCGCCGCCGCCTTGCCGCACCAGCCGAACAGCGAGCCCGTCTTGCCCTCGGCGATGTAGCGCAGCCGGGTGAGCGGCAGGTTCAGGTCGCCTCGCGCCTCCACCTCCGCGATGGCCGCGCGCGTCATCTCCGTGACGATGGCCAGGCCGCTCTGCACCAGGCGGGCGTCCAGCAGGGACAGCCGCGACAGCGCCGTGGACAGGATGAGGTCACCGCTCATCACGGCCACGATGTTGCCCCAGCGCGCGTTCACCGTCGGGCGGCCCCGGCGGAACATGCCCGCGTCCACCACGTCGTCGTGCAGCAGGCTGGCCGAGTGGATCATCTCCGACGCCACGCCCACATCCACCAGCCGCTCGGCCGGCACGCCCACCACGGCGCCGAACAGGCGGACGAGCATGGGGCGGGCCCGCTTGCCCCCGGCGCCCAGGCACAGGTGGCGCGCCGCGTCCATCAACGTATCGCCCTTCACGTCCGGCCCGACGTCACCATCCGCGAGCAAGTCGGTCAGACGCTGCTCCACCTGCCCCAGAAACTCCGTCAGCTCGTGAGCGACATCCATGTGCACGGTCTCCCTCGGCGCGTTCATATAGTTCAAGACCGCGTGAACTGCACAAGATTCCCTCCTGCCCTCCAGGCGGACAGCGGGCACGAACGGACAGTACGCGGAATGAGACGAATCAGGCCGGTTGGTGCCCGGCCGTGCGCTAGGAGGTGCTTGGGGGTCCGATTGAGAGGGAATGCGCGGCCATGGGAAACGAAGGCCGGTGTCCGCCGCCCTCCGCCGTCGCCTCGTCCAGAGCTTCGCGTCCCTCGCCACGGGCATCCCTCTCTTCCGCCCTGGCGCCTCGCTGCCCGGCGCGTCCGCGCCGCTGTTGGGCGCCCCGCCGCCTCCGGACGGCTCCCGGGGCCCGCCGCCGCACCGGCGCCTCCGCGCGTCCCTGCGGGTGTCCGTGGTGGAGGGGATGTTCGCGGAGGTGTTCACCGCGTGCGCGGGCCCCACGGTGCTCACCGCCTGGGCCATCGCGCTGAAGCTGGGGCCCTTCCTGGTGGGCGTGATGACGGCGCTGCCGTTCTGCGCGCAGTTCGTGCAGTTCCCCGCGGCGTGGCTCACGCTCTGCTTCGGCCACCGGCGGGTGGCGCTGACGGCGGTCTGCCTGTCCCGGCTCGCCCTGCTGCCCATGGCGCTGCTGCCGTGGCTGGGCCTGTCCCTGGAGGGTCAGCAGCGCATGCTGCTCGCCGTGGCGGGGGCGTCCGCGGCGCTGGCCGTGGTGGGCAACAACGCGTGGGTGGCGTGGATGGGGGAGCTCGTCCCCGGCGCCGTGCGCGGGCGCTTCTTCGGCAAGCGCACCGCGCTCACCACGCTGATGGGCACCGCCGCGTCGCTCGCGGCGGGCCTGCTGATGGACCGGCTGAAGGGGCTGGACGGGGTGGGACTGGCGCTGCCCATGCTGGCGCTCGCCGCGTGCGTCATGGGCGTCGTCACCACGCTGATGATGGCCGCGCAGCATGACCCCATGCCCCCGGGCGCCGCGCCCAGGCTGGAGCTCAAGGCGGCGCTCCTGCCCTGGCGGGACGACGGCGCCCGGCGGGTGCTCCTGTACCAGGTGGCGTGGA
>JAFADT010000916.1 GCA_023424585.1 Pseudomonadota bacterium | reverse complement strand
GGGCTGCCCTGCACCGCGTTCAACAGGTCACTGACGTTCTTGCGCGTGTAACGCATGGGAGTGCTCCGGGGGTGGCGTGGGGAAGACGGCGAAGCGGGGCGCTAGTAGCAGCCGACCTGGGACGCGTCCTCGTAGATGACCTGGCCGCCGTCCTCGCACATCCGGTGATTCGGGTTGTAGATGTCCTGGTAGATGTAGCCGCCCGCCGACGGGGTGATGTTGTACGTGGAGCCGCCAACGGTGGACGTCCAGAAGCCCGTCACGTCGGGGTTGCCCTGCACGGTGTCGAGCAGCTCGGAGATGTTCTTGCGCGTGTACCGCATGGTGGGGACTCCAGGGGATGGGGGGAGATCGACGGAGCCCTGAATCCTAGGAAGGGGCAGAGGAGCGGGCAAGGCGAGGGAGGAAGGGTCCCCCGGAAATGTCAGGAATCACGTGCGATTTCCTGTTTCACGGTGTCACGGGGACCCCGGTGCCTCCTGGTTTCGGCCCCGGAGGGTCGAGAGCTGCTTGTAGATGTGCCCGGGCTGCTCCAACTGAAACGCGTTCGCGACCCGGGGCTCGCATGCGAGCGATTCCTCTTCCTCAACGTCACGTTCATGTCACAGCCGATGAGCTCGACGTCGCGCCCCAGCCGCCCATGCGCCGCGAGCGAGCGGACGGCGTACCCGAGCCCTCAGCCAACGTCGACGATGCGCAGCGGCGGCTTCACGCCGGACTCACGCAGCGCTTGCAACAGGGGCAGCAGCACACAATGCGGTCTGCTTGAAGGAACTCCTCGCTCAGCCGTTGCAGCTCGATGTGGGAGCGCAGCTGGGCCAGGCCGCAGGCCTCGAAGTCGAGCGTGTCGTTGGACGCGGGGAGCCGCTGCCCGTTCGCCATCAGCCGCGCCACCACCGCAGACCGGGACACCGGCCGGGGCTTCAGCGTCGCGACGTCGTAGTCGACGATGAGGTCTGAGATTTCGAGCAGGTCGGAGGACATTCCAGCGCGTGTGCGCCGGAGTGTACCGCAACGCCGGGGCGCCCCGGCGTCGTCCCTGTCTACTCGCGTGCTCCGGTCAGTCCCGGCGGGCAGCTGAAGGTGGCCGGCACGGACCACAGCTGGCCCTCGCCGGTGGTGGCGATGGCGGTGAAGAAGATGCGATTGCCCACGCGGGTGAACGCGTTCGGGAAGGTGACGTCCGCCAGCCGCCCCTGTGTCGCCGCGGTGCCCCGGGTGAAATAGGGGAAGGCGGGGCCCAGCGGATCCGGCGCGCCGCCGAACAGGACCTGGCCCGTGCCGGTGGCGAACACCGGGTAGCGGTACCCGTACTCCACATTGCCGTTGTCGAGGAGCTGACGGGTCCCCGCCGCCGTTCCATTCGTCGCCCAGAGCGAGATGGCCGTGGGCACGGGCGCATCGCTTCCGATGGCCACGGAGAAGTAGATGTCGCCGCCGGAGACCACGGCCATCGGCACGGAGGGATAGGTGTACTCGTAGGACCCGTAGGGGTTGGGCAGGGTGGTGATCCCCGTCTTGCCACCGCCCGCCAGCGAGAGCCGGTCGATGCGCAGCCGCTTCGTCACCGGGCTGTCCATGGACGTCAGATAGACAGACGTGCCCAGCGTTCCGAGCAGCCTCACCCGCTTGCCGAAGGCGTCCAGGCGAACGGTTCCCGCGGCGGTGCCATTCGTCTTCCACACCTCGGAGTTGGGGCCGTCCTCCAGGATGAACAACGGCTGCTCACCCGGGCCGCTCACACCCGTGATGCCGGCGCGCCCCGCGTCCAGTCGCTTGACGGAGGTGGTCCCGGCCGCCGTGCCGTCGGTGCGCCACAGCGTGGTGCCCGTGTCCTCGGAGATGAAGAAGAGCAACGCGTCGCCGACCTTCAAGGTGTCGTAGGCGAGCCCCGGGGTGCTGGTGAAGTCCCGCACCCGCAGCGTGCCGGCGGCCGTCCCGTCGGACCGCCACAGCTCCGGCCCGACCCTGTCTCCCGGGAGCGGCACCCAGCGGAAGAACACCAGGCGGCCATCGACCTCCGTGGCATTGCTCATCAGGGAGTCTTCCGCGCCGGGGGTGAGGTCCTTGACCAGCCGGGTCCCTCCCGCCGTCCCGTCACTGCTCCACAGCTCGAAGCCGTTGGCGTCGGTGCGCACCTGGAAGAAGAGCTTGTTGCCCACCGCGACGACGCGCTGCGGCTGATAGACGCCGGGCGGCCCCGGAAACGACTTCACCGGGACGGTGCCCGCCGCCGTGCCGTTGCTGCGCCACAGGACCGAGCCGGCCTCGATGGTGGAAGTGACGAAGTAGAGCGTCCCCTGGACGTCGGTGAGCTCCCCCATGAAGTCCACCTGTCCCGGGGGCTGGAGGGTCGCCACCGGGGTCGCCACCCCAGGAGGGCACGCCTGGGCGGTCACCTCTCGGGCGTCGTCCGCCACCGTGGCCACGGGAAGGGTCTCCGCCGGTGAAGGCCCACCCGACAGCGCATCCCCTTGCAATCCCCCACAGCCCACCCCTGCCAGCCCGAAGCACAGCAAGGCGCTCCAATTCCTTACATGCATGGCATCTCCTCCCGGTCCACCGCGCTCGGAGGGTGGGACGCGTGGCCCTGTTTTCCAAGGGGGACCGTGAAGAGAGGGGATTGTTTCCAGACGTTAGGTTTGGGGGGCCGGGGGCTCTACGCGTCGTCGGGCTGTCCGATGAGGTAGGTGATGGCCATTCCCCGCGCGCGATGGACGCCGGTGTGCCACGTGTATCCATTCGCGTCGAGCCCCGCCGTGAGCTTCTCCAGGTCCTCCGGCGCGTAGGTCCGCAGCGACGACACCACGCCATCCCAGAGGAGGAGCAGCGGAATGACGGGCACCAGGTAGGTGAGCAGCCATCGCCACCAGCGCCTGGGGCGGATGAGCGGGGTGAAGCCCCACACCAGGGGGACGATGAGCAGCACCTGGAAGAGGATGTAGGGCAGCGAGCGCTGCGTCAGCTCGAAGGCGGCGAAGGGGACCTGTCGCGCGACGGTGTCCTCGAGGAGGGCGCGGACCTGCGCCGGGCGCAGGTGGTGCAATGCTTCGAAGACGGTCCGCACGCCCTTCAGCTCCTCGGGGACGCGCGTGGCGTCGACGGGGGTGTCGCGGTAGCTCGCGCCTGGAGGCAGCTCCAGCCCTGGTGTGGGGTGGAGGTCGGTGAGCAGGACCTCGGCCTCGCTGTTCTGCTTCCGCAGCACCGGGAGCAGGGTGCGCCACGGGCCGCCCGTGCCGGAGCACAGGTCGACAAGCTGGTTCGTGCCGGCCATGTGCAGCAGCGCCGCCAGCTGCGTCGCCATGCCGTCATAGGGCCGCGACTTGTCGAGGACGACGTGCAGGTAGTCGACCTCTCCCCTGCGCAACACCGTGGGCAGCCACGGTTGATCAAGGAACTCGAAGAGGTGAATGCGCGGGAGGAAGGGCATTGCCCGGAGGATAGCGCCTCCCCGCTGTCATGGCCCACGCTGTAGGATGGGCAGCCCACGGGGGAGACCCATCCATGCCCATCAAGGTCGGCTTCTGGAACTGCAACATGGCAGTGAATCCCTACTGGGAAGACCGGACCCTCAAGGTGAAGTTCGCCGCGATGAAGCAGGCCCTGTCGCAGTTCGCGCTGCGGTGCAACCCCGGCTCCCTGTCCATCTTCGCGGCGCCTGAATATGCCTTCGTGGGGCGCGGCAAGGGCCGTGCGCTCCCCGCCGAGCCGCTCCCCGTCACGGTGGTGAGCCAGTTCTTCACCGAGATGGAGAAGCTGTCGGCCGCCTATCCGCGGATCCTCATCGTGCCCGGCTCCATCGTCATCGAGAACCAGAAGAAGGTGCAGAACCGGGTCATCGGCTACTACGGCGGTGAGTCCGTCATCTTCGTTGGGAAGTATGAAGGCGTGGGTGAGGTCGGGAACCCGCCCGTGGGCGGCTACACCTTCGTGCCGGGAAACGGCGGTTTTGTCGCGACCGTCGCGTCCATGAGCATCTTCACGCAGATCTGCCGTGACGCGACGCAGACCACGACCCCCGATCCCGAGGTGGACATCCACCTGACCATCGGCCAGGGCGTCGGGCTCGGAACGATCGTCAAGCGGAAGCCCAACGTCGCGCGCATCGTGGCCGACCCCGGCGGCTACGCGGTGGTTGGCGACAATGGCAGTGTCGATCCCGACGCGACGGACGACTCCCTGGGCATCACGACCTACTATTACACCGTCGGCTAGCGGTGCCTCACCGCGCCAGGCGTTCGCGGACCCGGCTGATCAGCTCCGGTGATGCGTGGGCCGCGGCCAGCTCCTGGAGCAGGGAGCTCGCTTCGGCTCGGGCTCCCTCTTCCGCCAGGACCACCGCGAGCTGCGCCTTCGGCTCCGCCCATCCAGGGAGCAACTCCAGGCAGGCGCGGAGGTCGTCGCGCGCGGTGGCGAGGGAGCGCTGGCGCAGCCGGCAGAGGGCCCGGTTGTAGCGGAGCGCCGCGACCTCGCCCGCGCTGCGTGTGCGGGCCACGCCCTCGGAATAGACAGCCACGGCTTCCTCGTCCCGGCCCAGGTCCGACAGCAGGGCGCCCAGGTCGAGCCGCACGTCAC
>JAFADT010000860.1 GCA_023424585.1 Pseudomonadota bacterium | reverse complement strand
GTCGAACACCGTGGTGCGGGCGACGCCGAAGGACATCACGTTGGTGACGCCCTCGCGGCTCATGCCGCCGTGCAGGGGGATGGGGGTGCCCGCGCGGGTGGTGAACTGCACCTCGCCCAGCGCCTTGTCCAGCGCGTTGCCGGAGCGGTTGATGGTGTAGACGGCCTGCGCCAGCTTCACGAGCACCGGGTCCTCACCCTCGGCCGGGGCGGGCGCCAGGGTGTTGGGCGTGGCGATGGGGTTGGCCGGGTCGAACTGCACGTCGAACAGCGGGCCCTTGCTCGTGAGCTGCGCGTAGGTGTACGCGCCCAGGAACTCGCGGAAGATGAACGCGCCCTTCTGGTCCAGGTCGTAGCGGCCGTTCCAGCCCGCCAGCAGCGCGCAGGCCTGGCTGATGTCCACGGAGGTGCCGTTGTAGGGCACCGTCGTCTTGCCCGTGCAGCGCTGCACGAGCGACGCGCGCAGCAGCTCCTCGATGGAGCTGCGGTTGCTGAACACGGCCGCCTTCAGCTCGTCGAACGTGAACTTGCCGTCCGCGCCGGAGGCGCCCGTCTCGCTGACCTCCATGAGGGTCATGGCGTTCATGCGCGTGCGCGGGCTCTGGGGCACGTTCGCGAAGCCGTGCAGCGGGGAGACCGGGGTGATGGGCTCGGCGGGGTTGGCCAGCCAGTAGCTGTCGTTCGCGTTGAACACGAAGTCCGTGCGGTCCAGCTTCGGCACCTTGGCGAAGGGCACCAGGCCCGGCGTGCGCGCGGTCGCGTCCGTGTCCGTCTGCCACTCATTGGCCGGGTCGCTGCCGTTGAGCAGCACGAAGCCCAGGCCCTGGTAGATGGCGTAGGTGAGGGGGTTGGAGCCCGTGGTCGCCTCGGTGGCCCACTTCGTGTAGGCGTCCTGGGTGAGGTTGGGCGTGGGCGTGGCGTCCGTGTACCAGGCGTTGCCTTCCTTGTCGGCGAACATGGTGTTCACCCAGGGCAGGCCCTGCTGGGTGGCGTAGACGTCCTTGAACTCGGCCAGCGTCTTGGCCTTGTTCATGCCGTGGAACTGGTCCAGGAACTTGGTGTTGTCGATGTTCGCGTCGCGCAGCGTGAACGCCGTCTGGGTGGTCCAGCCCAGGCCCGGCGCGACCGACTCCGGGAAGGCGATGATGGGGCCGTAGTGGCTGAAGTAGATCGTCTGCGAGTACTTGGTCAGCGAGCCCTCCGACAGCTTCACCAGGACGGTGAAGGTCTTGGAGGTCATCGGGCGCTCCTCGTTGCCGTACTTGTAGACGGTCGGCTTCCCGGGCACGAGCTGCAGCTGGTAGATGGTCGCGCGCTGGCCGGAGGAGAACGTGTGCGTCCAGCCCAGGTTCTCGTTGAAGCCGATGAGCACCGCCGGCACGCCCATGAGGCCCACGCCGTAGACGTTCATCTGGCCCGGCACGGTCAGCTGGCTCTCCCACAGGCGCAGCTCGCCCTCCCAGGGGAAGTGCGGGTTGGCCATCACCATGCCCTTGCCGTTGTCCGTGCGGTCACGGCCAATGGCCCAGCCGTTGCTGCCGAAGTCCGCCGTCTTCAGCTTGTTCAGCTGCTCCAGGGTGGGCATCCGCGGGCGCAGCGCGGCCTGCTGCGGGTCCACGGACTGGGCGCCCACGGCGGGGGGCGTGGCCGAGGGGATGGTGAGCGCCAGCGCGTTGATGCCCGCAATCAGCGTCAGGTCCGTGTTGTACGCCAGCAGGTCCACCGGCGTGATGGGGCGCACCCAGGCCGCGTTGGCGCACTCGGCGGGGCGGGCCTCCGGGGGCGTGTCCTCCAGGTACTTGTTGTAGCCGGCCGCGTAGCCGGTGACCATGTCCTGCATCTCCTGGGACAGCGTGGGGAACGCCGCCTCCGCGCGCCCCATCACGTCCATGGCCAGGTACGCCAGGTCGCTCCCCACGTACTCGTTGCCCGGGCCCTGGCCCAGGAAGCGCGCGCGCTCGCTGCGCACCTTGAGGATCTGATCCGCGAGGGTACAGACGTGGTCCTGCGCGAAGGCATAGCCCTGGCCGAAGCCCAGGCTGCCGTAGTTGTCCGCGGTGATGTGCGGGATGCCGTACGACGTGCGCTTGATCTTCGCCGTGTACTTCGGGGTCGTCGGGGTCGGGTTCGGATCGACGATCTCCTTGTCGTCGTCACATCCGGTGCTGGCCGCGACGAGGGCCAGGGAGGCGAGGAGGGAGAAGGAAAGACGGCGGGTCCGGACAGAACGGGACCCTCCGCGCGGAGGAACTGTATCGGGGGTGTGCTCGGGCATGGCGCCCGGAGACTAGGAAGGTGGCGATTCGCTGGTCAATGTTTCTGGGATTTGACTTTTCCACGGAGGTGGCACGGCCGGATGCAACGCGTCGTGGGTTTGGGAAAGCCGGAAAGAGGGTGTGTGTTACACGGGAGCCATGACGCCCGAGCCCTCGTCGCCGCCCGCGGCCCGCCGCCCGCGCCGCCACTTCTCCATGATTCGCACCTTCGTGCTGGCGGACTTCGTCACGCTCGGCAACGGCTTCTCCGGGGCGGGGGCCATCCTGGCGGCCATGCAGGCGCTGGCCACGGGCAACCCGCGCTGGCTGTGGGTTGCGTTCTGCCTGATGCCGGTGGCGCTGGCGATGGACGTGGCGGACGGCCGCATCGCGCGGTGGCGCTTCCGCAAGTCGCCGCTGGGCGCGGACCTGGACTCGCTGGCGGACGTCATCTCCTTTGGCATGGCGCCCGCGGCGCTGGCGTTCGCGGTGGGCCTGCGCGGCAACCTGGACGTGGCGGCGCTGCTCTACTTCGTGGCGTGCGGCATCAGCCGGCTGGCGCGCTTCAACGTCACCTCCGCGGAGCTGTCCGACGGCACCGGCAAGGTGAAGTACTTCGAGGGCACGCCCATCCCCACCAGCCTGGCCCTGGTGATGGTGCTGGCGGCGGCCACCTGGCACGGCCGCATCGGCGACGCGCTGTGGGGCGGCGTGTGGAACCTGGGGCCGCTCCAGCTGCACCCGCTGGCCCTGCTCTACGT
>JAFADT010000115.1 GCA_023424585.1 Pseudomonadota bacterium | reverse complement strand
GCGTCGGCGGGACCTCCGGGAGGATGCGGAAGCGCGGGCGGTCCTCCGCCTCGTCCACGATGGCCCGCAGGATGGAGTGCCGGCGGATGAGCGCGTCGAAGGCGCGGTCCAGCGCGTCCTGCCGCAGGTCCCCCTTCACGTCGAGCCGCAGGAGGATGTAGCAGCTGAGCCCCGAGGGCTCGTTGCGGACGATGCCCTTGCGGTGGAAGTAGAGGGTCTCCTGGAAGTTCATGAGCGGGAAGGGCTTGTCGCGCTCGGCGCCGCTGCGCCTGGACTCGATGACCTCCCTCCAGAGACAGGCCGCCATCTCGCGGATCGTCTTGAGGTCCATGAACCCGGAGGGCAGCGCCTTCACGCAGAAGATGCGCTGGACCTCCGTCATGAGCTGGAGGACATCGGACAGCTTCCGGGCCTTGGAGACGAGCTCCTCCGTGACGCTGAGGGACTCGGCCGGGAGCTTGAAGACGGAGGCCACCAGGCTGCGCAGGATGACCTCGAACTCCGTCTGCGGAGGCGTGATGGAGCGGTCCAGCTGCTGGAAGAACTGGACCTGCTGCCTGAGCAGCGGGTGCATGTAGCTGAAGTTGCTCTCCAGGCGGGTCTGGAAGAGGGCCTCGAGGCGGCCCTGGATGCGCATGGCCTTGATGGAGTCCCCTCCCAGGTGGAACAGCCCGGTGGTGGGGGTCAGCTGCTCGGGGGAGACCTCCAGGACCTCCGACCAGACGGCGCGGACCACCTGCTCGGGATCCAGCTCGCCGGCGTCCGTGGCGGCCCGCTGCTTGCGCAGCAGCGCGTCCAGCCGCTCGCACCGCTCATCGAAGTCCCCGGCGATGAACTGCTCGGCCAGGGCGCGGCGCATCACCTTGCCGCTGGTGGTCCTGGGCACCTCCTTCTGCGTGATGGGGACGAAGTGGTGGATGGGGAAGCCCGCCAGGGTGTTGACGCGGTCGCCCATGGCCCGCAGGAAGTCGGCCGCGTCCTCGTCCTTGGAGATGTGGTGGGGCACATAGAAGAGCACCACCCGCTCGCGCCCCACGCGGGGGTCGTGGAAGCCACACACGACGATGAGCCGCAGCTTGTCCGCGGGGGCGCCCTGCAGCGCCAGTTGCTCGATGTCGAAGGGGTAGTAGTTCTGACCGTGGACGAGGATCATCTCCTTGGCCCGCCCGGTGATGGTGAGCCGGCGCTCGTCGTCCATGAACCCCACATCCCCCGTGGACAGCCACCCGTCCGCGCTCACGGCCGGCTCCGGGGTGTTGAAGTAGCGCTCGAAGACGTTTTGTCCGCGCACCTCGATGATGCCGAGCTGGTGGGGCGGCAGGGGGGCGCCGTCGGGCCCGCTGATGCGCACGGCGCACTCGTCCACCGCCGGGCCGATGCAGGCGAACTCCGCCACGTCCGGGCCCGGCTCCCGGCGGTAGACGATGGCTCCGTCGCGGATCATCCGCTGACGGTCGATGCGGACGGCGCGCAGCGGCTCACCCAGGGGGTGGGCCGCGGCCGCCATGGTGGTCTCCGTCAGGCCGTACCCCGGCACGAAGACGTGGGGCGTGAAGCCGCTGGGCGCCAGCACCTCGGCCAGCTTCTCGCAGGCGGAGACCGACACCATCTCCGCGCCCACGGAGAACGACTTCAGGCAGGAGAGCTCCAGCGCGGGGACGCGGCCCTTCTTCGCCTGGAGGTACTTCAGCAGGTACTCCAGCCCGGTATTGGTGGAGCAGGTGTGGGTGATGCGGTGCTGGTGGATCTTCTCCATCCACAGGTAGGGCCGCCGGGCGAAGTGCTGCGGCGCCATCTTGTGCTGGTGGAGGCCCGCCAGCAGCGGCATCAGGTGACAGCCGAACAGGCCGTAGTCGTGGAAATAGGGCAGCCACGCCAGGAGGCTGTCGGACGGCTGGACGTGCAGCCCTGCGGCCATGGCGCGGGCATTGGATAGCAGGTTGGCGTGTGAGAGCAGGGCGCCCTTCGGCGTGCCCGTGCTGCCAGAGGAGAACTGGAGGATGACGGTGTCCCCGGCGGAGCTCCGGGGCAGCTCCTGGCGCCGTGCCGGGCTGATGGTCGCCTCGGCGAGCAGCTCCTCCGCCGTGAGGAGCCTCCCCTCGTCCCCCAGCAGCGCTCTCAGGACGCCAAAGGTCTCGTCATGCCTCGAATCACAGAGAATGGGACAGCCGAGCACCTTCCAGACATTGAAGATCCGCTGGGCCTCGAGCGCGTCCGGGCTGGCGCTCGCCGGGGGCGCCAGGGGGGCCGGGACGATCCCGGCCAGGACACATCCCCAGAAGACCGTCAGGAACATCCGGGAGGAGTCCACGAGGAAGATGAGCGGATCCCCCGGCTGGAGCCCCTTGGCATAGAGGACCTGCGCGACGTCCTCGGCCTGCTTCAGCAGCTCCGCGTAGGACTGGAAGTCCTCGGACGCGTCGCCCGGGAGCAGGTGGGTGATGCCTTTGGCGGAGCAATGGGCGGCGGTGTTCCGGAGGACTTCCGGCAGGGTCGCGGAGGCGTGATTGAAACCGCGATACCTGGACAGGGCACTGATCTGCGCGCTCATCGTTTCTCCGGCGGAGGTGCGTCTTGAGAAGGAATTCAATTCAGCTCATGGAAGCCTTTCAGGTGTCGTGATGTACAGAACGTATGGGGTTCTGGGCGCCCGCACGCGGAGTCCGCCTCAGGTTGGAGGGAGCCGGGACGCGGGAATGCCCCGGGCCAGCAGGCGTTTCCCGATGACAAAGGACATCAAGAGGCCGCTGATGACGAGCAGGGCGGTCTTCAATCCGACCGACTGCGCCAGGGCGCTTCCGGCGACAGGCCCCCCAATCATCCCCAGCGCCCAGGCCATGTTGAACATGCTGGACGGGATGCCATAGGCGCCGGCGCCCCCTTCCTTGTCGATGATCTCCGTCAGGGCCGGCATGGTGGGGGTGATGGCAATGCCGACGGCGATGCCCACCGCGGCCATGGTGACGAACTCCAGCGCCACGCTGTCTTGCATCACGACGAGTGGCAGGCACGCGGCGGTCAGGGCCAGCCCCAGGTAGGAGACCCGCAGCCTCCCCCAGCGATCAGACAGGGCCCCGACAATGGGGGACGCGACGCCGAACGCGATGGTCGATACGGCGAAGATGAGCCCGATGGTGAGCGGGGGCAGCGCCAGGTGGGTCGTCAGGTGGAGCGGCAGGTTGGCCTCCAGCAGGGTCAGACCGCATGCCCCGAGGACGACGAGGGTGAGGACCTCCATGACGGCCGGGATGCCGAGGATCCGTCGGGCCGACAGCTGCGTCTCCCTCGGGGTGGCCGGAGGGGTGATGAGCACCAGCCGGCCGACGCCGTCGAGCAGCGCCAGTCCCGCCGCGACGAGGAAGGGGGCCTGATGGCCTCCCCAGTCGAACAACAGTCCGCCTGCGGGAGGCCCCAGCAGGGTGCCCATGGCGTTGCCGGCCATGGCCAGGCCAATGGCCTGACCGCGCTTCTCCGCGGGGTAGGCGGCCGCCAGGAGGGCCAGCCCCGCCGTGGCCGTGGCCGCGCTGGCGACGCCCTGCACTGCCCGCACGAAGAGCAGCGCCCAGTAGGACTCCAGGAAGGCGAAGGACAGCGTGGTGATGCCCAGGCCGAACAGGCCAACCAGCATGGGGACGCGGTAGCCGATCCGGTCGCACAGCATGCCCATCAGCGGGGTGGCCAGCAGGAGCGCGACGGCGAAGATGGCGAACAGCAGGCCGACCGCGGCCTGGGTGGCGCCCAGCCTGTCCAGATACGAAGGGAGGATGGGGACCAGCAGGGAGAAGACCAGGCTGTCCGTGAACATGGCCAGCGCGACGACCAGCGTCGCGGTCGTGGGCGAGCTCCGGAGGCGTGACAACATGAGGCAGGTCCTTGACGGTTGTGGTTGATAAGCGAATGGGGCGGGACGCGCTTGCTCATCTCCCGCCAATTTCACCAGGAGTACATGGTTTCGCAGTCATTGGCGAGGGGGCGCTGATGTCTCGGCTGCCCATCGTGGCAACGGATTCCTGGTGAGAACGACGCCCCCGAGGCATATCCATATGTTTTTGGGAGATTGAGAAAGAGCAGGGTCAGGCCTGCCCGGAGTCCGGCGGGGTGTGTGTGCCCGGTCCACAGCGGGGCCTCTGTGGGGCCATGATGTCCCTGGATACACCGCCGAAGCCGGACAGGAGTTCGTGGAATTCTGTTTGATCCTGGTAGCTACCTGTTGGGTTTCTGACAGAGCGCGCCCGCTTGCGGGCCATGCGTGGCCGGGGGGCGCTGCTGTCTGGCTCGCGCTTGGACAGCCCTCCTCTGGCTTTCAGTCTGACATGGCGTTTGTAGAACCAACCCAGTCTCGTTGCATAGACTCACTTGATACGGTGGGTGTGGCTGTGATTCCCGGCTCGGCTTGGAGGATGTCGTGTCTGGTTTGTCCCCACTTCGAGGGTAGGAATACATTTACGCCCTTGAAAATGAGTCGGTTTGTCGAACATATGGAGGTGTTTTTGATTTAGAGGTTTCACGGGACGAAGCAGGGGGACCGAGGGATGAATCCAGGCATCACGATGTCGGAATCGATCCGGACGAAGCAGGCGAAGATTGGGATTCTCGGGCTGGGATACGTGGGGCTGCCACTGGGGATGGCGTTCGCGGAGGCTGGCTTCCAGGTCACGGGGCTGGAAATCGACACGGCGAAGGTCGAGCAGCTCAACCGGGGGCACAGCTATATCCGCCACATCCCTTCCGAGGAGCTGGCGCCGCTGATGTCCTCGGGCAGGTTGACGGCCACCGTGGATTCCTCGGTGTGCCCGGCGCTGGACTGCATGATCATCTGCGTCCCGACGCCCTTGAACGCCTCACGGGAGCCGGACCTGAGCTATGTCATCCAGGCAGGAGAGATGCTCAGCCCGCATGTGCGGCCCGGCCAACTGTATGTGTTGGTTTCCACGACGTATCCGGGGACGACCGAGGAAGTCCTGATGCCCATCCTGGAGCGGGGGGGGCTCAAGGCTGGCGTCGACTTTCATCTGGCCTTCAGCCCTGAGCGCGAGGACCCGGGAAACAAGGACTTCAACACCCGGACCATTCCCAAGCTCGTGGGCGGCCATACGAGCCGGTGCCTGGAGGTGGCTCAGCAGCTCTTCTCCTCTGTGTTGAAGAATGTGATCCCCGTCTCCTCCATGAAGGTGGCGGAGATGGCCAAGCTCCACGAGAACATCTTCCGCGCCGTCAACATCGGCATGGTGAACGAGCTGAAGATCCTGTGTGAGCGGATGGGGATCGACGTCTGGGAGGTCATCAACGCGGCCTCCACGAAACCCTTCGGATTCATGCCGTTCTACCCGGGGCCAGGCCTGGGGGGGCACTGCATCCCCATCGATCCCTTCTACCTCACGTGGAAGGCGCGCCAGTACAGCTTCAACACGCGTTTCATCGAGTTGGCGGGTGAGATCAACTCACAGATGCCCAGCTACACGGTGGCCCGCACGATGGAGGCGCTCAACCACCGGAGCAAGAGCCTCAAGGGGGCCCGGCTGCTGGTGCTGGGGGTGGCGTACAAGAAGGATGTGGACGATCTGCGAGAGAGTCCCTCGCTCCAGGTGCTCCAGCTGCTCGCGCAGAAGGGCGCCCGGCTCGAGTATCACGACCCCTACATCGACAGGCTGCAACCCGGCCACGGCTTCACCCTGGACATGGCCTCGGTGCCGCTCGAATACGACCAGCTCGGGGAGTATGACGCGGTGTTGATCCTCACCGACCACTCCAGCGTGAACTATGAGCGGGTCGTGTCAGAGGCCCAGCTGGTCGTGGATACGCGCAATGCCACGAGAGGCATCCGTCGCGGCCGGGAGTCCATCGTCCAGGCCTGATACCATTGCCACGGGCCGCCCCGCCGGATTGCGCGCGGTCACCCGTTCGGAGCGCGGCTCCGGTCGGAACTCGGAGAGGTCTCTCTCGCTCGACCTGGGGCGCTACTCCATGCTGATGGAGAAGCTCAAGGTCATGACGCTGCTGGCGGTGTGCGCGCTGGCCTTCGTCGGCGCATGGCGGGGGCTGCGACGGATGGAGGCCCGGCCCCCTGCGCCCGCTGCGCTCGCCGGGCCCTGAAGCCCTCCCGGTGGCATGTCCAGCAGGGCACACCGCGTGTAGCGCGCCAGGAAGACGCGCCGGCCCGCCCGGCAGCCTGGCAGGAGGGCCCGGGCGAGCGTCGGCGGTGTACGGGCGGCGGCGGGCATCCTGGGGCAGCGTGGTCATGCCTCCCACGGTGGCCCCCCTCCGCCCGGACGGACGGGGGACGGAAATTCCGCTCCCGGTGTCTCCCAGGCCGGTTTTCCGGGCCCCGCACGCGGCCTCCCCCCTTCCTGCTCCCGGGCCCGTCACTGGACTGGCGAGCAGGGGTTGCGGGCTCTAGTGTTCAGGCGCCTCTTTCTTCACCGGGAGCCGGAACGCCCATGTCCTTTACCCACCTTCACCTCCACACCCTCTATTCGCTGCTGGATGGGGCCATCCGGATGAAGGACCTCATCAAGACGGTGAAGGAGAAGGGCATGTCGAGCGTGGCCGTGACGGACCACGGCAACATGTTCGGCACCATCGACTTCTACAAGAAGGCCAAGGACGCCGGCATCAAGCCCATCCTCGGCCTGGAGGCCTACGTCGCCGGCCCCAAGGGGCGCGAGGACCGCTCGGAGAAGGTGGCCCACCACCTCATCCTCCTGGCCAAGAACGCGGAGGGCTACGCCAACCTGCGCTACCTCTCCTCCACCGCGTACATGAACGGGTTCTACTACCACCCGCGCATCGACAAGCAGGTGCTCGCGGAGCACAGCAAGGGGCTCGTCGGCCTCACCGCGTGCCTGGGCGGTGAGGTTACCAGCGCGTGCTTCCGCGGCGACATGGACCACGCCCGCCGCGTGGCCGCCGAATACAAGGGCATCTTCGAGCCGGACAGCTTCTACCTGGAAGTCCAGTCCAACGGCATGGTCGAGCAGGACAAGGCCAACGAGAACCTCAAGCAGCTGTCGCGCGACCTGGACATCCCGCTCGTCGCCACCGCGGACGCGCACTACATCAAGCGCGAGGACGCGAAGGCGCACGAGCTGCTCATGTGCATCGCCAGCGGCAAGACGCTCGCGGACAACAAGCGCCTGCGCCACTCCACCGACAAGCTCTACGTCACGAGCCCGGAGGAGATGCTCGGCTTCTTCTCCGACTCGCCGGAGGCCGTGCACAACAGCATGCGCATCGCGGAGATGTGCAACGTGGAGCTGAAGCTGGGCAAGCCCATGCTCCCCACGTTCAAGGTGCCGGACGGCCACACCCCGGACAGCTTCATGTCGGAGCTGGCCTACGAGGGCCTGCGCCAGCGCTTCAAGGAGCTGGAGGGCCAGTACCCCATCGACCGCGAGCAGTACCAGGCGCGCCTCACGCTGGAGCTGGGCGTCATCCAGCGCATGGGCTTCAGCGGCTACTTCCTCATCGTCCAGGACTTCATCAACTGGGCCAAGGACCACAACATCCCGGTGGGCCCGGGCCGCGGCTCCGGCGCGGGGTCGCTGGTGGCCTACGCGCTGCGCATCACCGACCTGGACCCCATCCCGTACAACCTCCTCTTCGAGCGCTTCCTCAACCCGGAGCGCGTGTCGATGCCGGACTTCGATATCGACTTCTGCCAGGACCGGCGCGACGAGGTCATCAAGTACGTGGGCCGCAAGTACGGCGAGATGAACGTGGGGCAGATCATCACGTTCGGCTCGCTCAAGGCCAAGAGCGTGCTGCGCGACGTGTGCCGCGTCTTCGGCCTGCCCTTCAGCGAAGGCGACCGCATCGCCAAGCTGGTGCCCGAGGTCCTCAACATCACCTTGAAGGAGGCCATCGAGATGGAGCCTCGCCTCAAGGAGATGATCGAAAAGCCCCAGAACATCGGCGAGGTGGAGGGCAACCCCGTCACCACCAAGGACGTGCTGGAGATCGCGCTCGCGCTGGAGGGCCTGCACCGCCAGCCCGGCATGCACGCCGCGGGCGTGGTCATCGCGGACAAGCCGCTCTGGGAGTTCGTGCCCGTCTACCAGCCGCCCGGTGAGAAGATCCTCATCACCCAGTTCGCCAAGGACGAGGTGGAGGCCGCGGGCCTGGTGAAGTTCGACTTCCTCGGCCTGAAGACGCTCACCGTCATCCAGCACGCGCTGGACCTGGTGAACCGCAACCACGGCAAGGACATCAAGCGGCACGAGATCCCGCTGGATGACGAGAAGATGTGGAAGCTGATGGCGGACGGCGACACCGCCGGCGTCTTCCAGATGGAGTCCAGCGGCTTCACCGAAATGGTGATGAAGCTCAAGCCGACCTGCTTCGAGGACGTCATCGCCGCCGGCGCCCTCTACCGCCCGGGCCCGCTGGACTCCGGCATGGTGGACGTCTTCATCAACCGCAAGCACGGCCGGGAGAAGGTGTCCTATCCGCACCCCAAGCTGGAGCCGGTGCTCAAGGACACCTACGGCGTCATCGTCTACCAGGAACAGGTGATGCAGATCTCCCAGGTGCTGGGAGGCTACACCCTGGGCCGCGCCGACCTCCTTCGCCGCGCCATGGGCAAGAAGAAGGCCGAGGTCATGCAGGCCGAGCGCGCCGGCTTCCTGGAGGGCTGCAAGAACAACAACGTGGACCTGAAGGTCGCGGGAGAGATCTTCGACCTGATGGAGAAGTTCGCCGAGTACGGCTTCAACAAGAGCCACTCCGCGGCGTACGGCCTGGTCACCATCCACACGGCGTGGCTCAAGGCCCACTACCCGTGCGAGTTCATGGCCGCCCTCCTCACCAGCGAGAAGGACAACACCGACAAGGTCGTGAAGCACATCGGCGAGGCCCGCGAGGCGGGCACGCAGGTGCTGCCCCCGGACGTGAACCAGTCCGACCTGGCCTTCGGCGCGGTGGACGGGAAGATCCGCTTCGGGCTGGGCGCCATCAAGGGCGTGGGCGAGGGCGCCATCGAGTCCATCCTGGAGGCGCGCAAGGAGGGCCCCTTCAAGAGCCTCTTCGACTTCTGCGAGCGCGTGGACGGCCGCCGCGTCAACCGCAAGGTGCTGGAGGCGCTGGGCAAGGCCGGCGCCTTCGACTTCGAGAAGCGCCCCCGCGCGCAGCTCTTCGAGACCATCGAGCGCGCGATGAACCGCGGCTCCTCCAGCCAGAAGGACCGCGCCGCGGGGCAGAGCTCGCTGTTCGGCATGCTCGCGGGCCCCGAGTCCACCGGCGGCGGCCTCAAGGACGACTACGCGCAGGTGGAGGAGTGGCCGGAGAAGGAGCGCCTCGCCTTCGAGAAGGAGGCCATCGGCTTCTACGTGTCCGGCCACCCGCTGTACCAGTACGAGAAGGAGCTCAAGCGCTACGCGCGGCCCATCACCGCCGTGCAGCGCGCGCGCCGCGACGAGAAGCTCACCGTGGCGGGCATCATCACCGTGCTGCGCGAGCGCCCCACCAAGACGGGCAAGCGCATGGCGTGGGTCACCATCGAGGACCTGTCCGGCTCCACGGAGCTGGTGTGCTTCCCCGGCAAGGACGGCACGCGCAACGTGATGGGCAAGGACGGCAAGTGGTCCAAGCAGGGCCCCACGCCGGGCTACGAGCACTGGGAGCACCTGCTCAAGTCGGACGACCCCATCCTCGTCACCGGCACCGTGCAGATCTCCCAGCGCGACGAGAACACGCCCACCGCGGAGCTCATCGTCGAGGACATCCAGAGCCTCAAGGCCGTGCGTGAGAAGCGCACCAAGCGCCTGGAGCTGCGGCTGCCCGCGGACATCGTCACGGAGGAGCGGCTGGCGAAGCTCAACGAGCTGGCGAAGAAGTACGCGGGCGCGACGCCGGTGGCGGTGAGCGTGCTGTTCCCGGGCGAGGGCGAGGCGCACATCTCCGGCACCACCCTCAAGGTGCAGGTGAACGACGATTTGCTCCTCGCGGTGGACCGCCTCTTCGGGCAGAAGGTCGTGGAGTTCGGCTGATCTCGAAAGGAAGCGACTCCATGGCGGACAGCGTGTTCAAGGATGGGCTGCTCAAGGGCAAGACGGCGTTCGTCTCCGGCGGCAGCAGCGGCATCAACCTCGGCATCGCCACCGCGCTGGTGAAGGCGGGCGCGAAGGTGGCCATCAACGGCCGCAACGTGGAGAAGCTGGAGGGCGCGGTGAAGGGCCTGACGGCCCACGGCACCGCCATGGGCGTGGCCGCGGACGTGCGCGACTACGCGGCCGTGGAGAAGTCGCTCCAGCAGGTGAGGGACGCCTACGGCGAGCTCGACGTGCTGGTGTGCGGCGCCGCCGGCAACTTCCCCGCGCCCGCGCTGGGCATGTCCTCCAACGGCTTCAAGGCGGTGATGGACATCGACGTGCTGGGCACCTTCAACGTGTCCCGCGCCGCCTTCGAGCACCTGCGCAAGCCGGGCGCCGCCGTCATCAACATCTCCGCGCCCCAGGCGTACCTGCCCATGGCCATGCAGGCCCACGTCTGCGCCGCCAAGGCCGGCGTGGACATGCTCACCCGCGTGCTCGCCATCGAGTGGGGCGCCGCCGGCGTGCGCGTCAACGCCATCACCCCGGGCCCCATTGAAGGCACCGAGGGCATGAGCCGCCTCGCCCCGTCCGAGGGCGCCCGGCAGAAGCTCGCGGAGGCCCTGCCGCTCCAGCGCTTCGGAAAGCCGGACGACATCGCCCGGCTGGCCCTCTTCCTCGCGTCGGACGCCGCGTCGTACATCACCGGCGCCATCATGGTCTGCGACGGGGGGCAGTCCCTGTTGGGCGGCGCCGCGCTGCTCCAGGCCCTCAACGGCTGATTCCAGCCGAGGTGCAACGCCCGGGTGCCGTTTCGCGGCGACCGGAGGATGTCTGCTAGAAAGCACTGCGACTCCGCGCGATGCGCACGCTGCCGCGCGGGGCTGCTCGCTGGACGGAGACATCCATGTCCCCACGGATTGCTGTGCTCGCTCGCTGTCTGGGGTTGAGCGTGCTGTGTCTAGGGCTGTCGCTCGGCTGCAACGACTCCGGAGTCTCCCCGCAGCCCCCGCCCGAGGTGGAGAGCGTGGTGGACGCCGAGGCCTCCACGGTGACGGTGGACCGGCCCACGGGCGTGCTGGCGAACGGCGACGACGCCGCGCTCGTCACGGTGACGGCGCTGCGCAAGGCGGACGGCTCGCGGCTGTCCGGGCGCGCCGTGTCGGTGACGGTGGAGGGGGAGGGGGCCTCCGTCCTGGAGTCGGCGCTCGTCACCGGCATCAACGGCGAGGCGCAGGCGCACGTGAAGTCCACGGCGCCGGGCGTGAAGACGGTGAGGGCGTCCGTGAAGGACGACACCGGCAAGATGGTGACGCTCACCCAGACGGCCACGGTGGAGTTCACCGACGTCGACGCCGTGAGGACGCTGGCGTTCCGCTCGGCGCTGCCGGATGGCGTGGCGGGCGAGCCGCTCCAGGGCCTGGTGGTGGAGGTGCGCAACGGCGCCGGCGCCGTGGTGACGGACAGCGCCGCGGAGGTGACGCTGTCGCTGGGCTCCGGTGGCATCGTGTTCCCGGAGGGCCTGCTGACGGTGGCGGCGGTGAACGGCGTCGCGACCTTCCCGGACGTGGTGCTGAAGAAGGCGGGCGCTGGCTACTCCTTCATGGCGAACGCGCCGGGCTTCGAGCCCGTGGCCAGCACCGTCTTCACGGTGGCGCCGGGCGCGGTGAAGGGGCTGGGGCTGGACCCCCTGCCTGACTTCGCGACGGCGGGCGTGGCCCAGGACCTGGAGGTCACGCTGGAGGACCTCTACGGCAACGTGGTGACGAGCTACACGGGCACGGTGGCGCTGACGTCCACGGACGCGGCCGCGACGCTGCCCGCCGCGCACACGTTCACCGCCGTGGACGCGGGGCGGTTCAAGTTCCAGGGCATCACCTTCCGCACGGCCGGGCCCCAGCTCCTGACCCTCGCGGACAGCGCGGGCGCCTTCTCCTTCGAGTTCAGGGTGATGGTGTCCGCCAAGGCGGTCTCGACGCTGGCGTTCACGCAGCAGCCTTCGAATGGCACCGCGGGCTCGACGCTCGCGAACGTGGCCGTGTCGCTGTTGGACTCCAGCGGCGACGTCGTCTCCGAGGCCACCACGGCGGTGACGCTGAGCCTCACCGGCCAGCCGGGCTTCCCGCCGGTGACGGTGGCGGCGGTGGACGGCGTGGCCACCTTCTCCGGCCTGCACGTGGACACGGCGGGCACGTTCACGTTCACGGCCACCGCGGGCGCGCTGACCCAGGTGAGCCAGGCCTTCACGGTGGGCGCTGGCGCCGCGGCGAAGCTCGTGCTGTCGGCCTTCACGGAGCCGGTCGACGCGGGCGACGCGAACGACGTGACGGTGTCCGTGACGGATGTCCACGGCAACCGCCTCCAGGACTACTCCGGCACGGTGCGCTTCACGTCGTCGGACGCGCAGGCGGAGCTGCCCGCGGACGCGGTCTTCGCGCCAGCGGACCAGGGCGAGAAGACCGTCTCCGGCCTGGTGTTCAAGACGGCGGGCACGCAGTCGCTCATCGCCACGGACACCGCGAACACGGCCCTCACCGCGACGGTGGACGTGGAGGTGCGCGCCATCGCGGCCGCATCCCTGGAGGTCCTCGCGAGCGCGGGCCCCTTCGGCGCGGGCCAGCCGCTCGGCTACGAGCTGGTGGCGCGTGACACCTACGGCAACGTGGCGAAGGACTACGCCTCCACGGTGACCTTCACCTCCTCGGATCCGCAGGCGGTGCTGCCCGGCGCGTACACGTTCACCCTGCTGGACGAGGGCCGCCACACCTTCAGCGTGGAGCTGCGCACCGTGGGGGGCCAGTCGGTCTCCGTGGCGGACGTGGCGGAGCCGGCGCTCACGGCCTCGCACACGTTCACCCTCGTTCCCGCGAGCGCGAGCCGGCTGGTCTTCGCCTCCGCGCCCACGACGGGCTCGGTGCGGCAGGAGCTGGCGAGCATCCAGGTGGGGGCGCTGGACGCCTACGGCAACCCCGTCAACGACGCGCAGGGTGACGTGCAGCTGGCGCTGGTGGGCGGCTCGTTCGCCCAGGGCATTCCCACGCGCCCCCTCGTGGACGGCCTGGCCACCTTCAGCGACCTCACCATCGACGACGAAGGCACGTATCAGCTCCAGGCGAGCGCGGACGACTTCCAGGGCGCGACCTCCGGAGACCTGACCGTCACCGACACGCAGGCGCCGGCCGCGGCGGCGGGCTTCAGCGCGACGGCGGTGTCTGGCGACAGCATCCGGCTGGACTGGCAGGCCCCGGGTGACGACGGCGTCCTGGGCACGGCCGCGCGCTACGAGCTGCGCTACGCCACGTCCGCCATCACCGACGCCAACTTCGACTCGGCCACGCTCGTGACGGGCGTGAGCGCGCCGAAGACGGCGGGCACGGCGGAGTCCTTCACCGTCACCGGCCTGACGGAGGCCACGACGTACCACTTCGCGCTGAAGGTGTTCGACGGCGCGGACAACGCCAGCGCGCTGGCCACGGCGAGCACGGCCACCACCAGCCCGTGCGACGGCTACGTGTGCACGCCGCCCGCGTCCCAGTGCGCGGAGGACGGCACGTCGCTGGAGGTCTACGCGTCCATGTGCGTGGTGCAGGACGGCGCGCCGACCTGCGTGGACGGCGAGATGACGCTCCAGGCCTGCACTGGCGCGGACGCGGTCTGCTACGCGGGCGCGTGCACCACCGCGCCGCACCCGGGCGCGGGGGAGCTGGTCCTGTCGGAGGTGATGCACTCGCCGTCCGCGGGCACCACGGAGTACCTGGAGCTGACCAACACCACGTCGAAGCTGCTGGACGCCAATGGCCTGCGGGTGGAGCTGGTGGACGGCGCGGGCACGGCCACGTCGTTCACGGTGAACCACGGCCACGCGCTGCTGGTGCCGGCGGGAGGCCGCACGGTGCTCGCGCAGAACGCGAACTTCGCCAACAACGGCGGCGTGGCGGGGAACGACGCCTGGGGCACGGACATCTCCATGGACAGCACGGGCTCCATCACGCTCAAGCAGGGCACGGTGACGGTGGACAGCCTGACGTACACCAGCGCGTTCCCCCAGACGCCGGGGCGGGCCATGAGCCTCGCGTCCAGCATCGTGGGCACGAAGGGCAGCGCCCGGGCCTGGTACTGGTGTGACTCCACCGGCAGCCTGTCCGGCGGGGACCGGGGCACGCCGGGCCAGGCCAACGACGACTGCGGGCTCAACGTGGAGAAGCCGGTGAGCTACTGCGCCATCCAGTACCCGAAGACGTTCCCGTCGCCTGACGGCGCCTACCCGGCGGAGATCAGCCCCACCGACAGTTACGAAATCTTCAGCCAGTTCTACAGCCACGACGTCACGCAGCGGAACACGAAGGGCAACGACCTCTACCCCTTCATCGAGGCGCAGCTGGGCTACGGCACGGACGCCACCAACCCGGCGGACTGGACGTGGACGTCGGCGGACTTCAACCCGGGCTTCACCTCGCCGGACTCGAACAACGACGAGATGCGGGCGGTCCTCCAGATCTCCACGCCCGGCACGTACAGCTACGGCTTCCGCTACCGGTTCACGGGTGGGGAGTGGGTGTACTGCGACCAGTCCGGCAGGGTGGATCCGCCCGGGGGCACCTATGGCTCGGTGACGGTGAAGGTGAGCGGGCCGGTGCCGCTGACGAACCACGTGGTCATCAGCGAGTTCAGCGGCGGCAACGGCGGTGGCACGGGCGCGACGGATGAGTTCATCGAGCTCTACAACCCGACGAACGCGGACGTGGACCTGTCCAACTGGCTGGTCAGCTACAAGTCCGCCACCGGGAGCAACTGGACCGGGACCGTCACCATTCCGGCCGGGAAGGTCATCCGCGCCCACGGCTACTTCCTCCTGGGCGGGGCCAACTACAGCGGCACGGGCACGGCCGCCAAGGACCTCGGTTACACCTTCGACGCCTCGGCCTCCTCGACGAGTGGCGGCCACGTCCGCATCCAGCGCCCCGTGGGCTCGGACTACGAGGACGTGGACAAGCTGGGGTGGGGCACCGGGAACTCCCCCGAGGGCACCGCGGCCCCGTCTCATCCGGCGGCAGGCGGGAGCCTGGAGCGCAAGGCCGTGTCCACCTCCACCTCTGACACCATGGCGGTGGGCGGCGCGGACGCCGACCGGGGCAATGGGCAGGACACGGACAACAACGCCAGCGACTTCGTGACCCGCACCGTCCGGCAGCCGCAGAGCTCCCAGAGCCCGCTCGAGTTCTACTGACGCCCCTGGCTCACCCTTGAAGTCCCAGGAAGGCCGCCGCGGGCATGCACGCCGGGGCGGCCTTCCGCCGTTGATGCACCGCCCGCCCGTCCGCCGCCCGACGGACGGGGCAGGGGAGGGCGTCCACTGTCCGGCACCCGCGTTCGCCACGCCACACGGATGCTGCCAGGGCGAGCGGAGCGCATTAGCTTTGGGCACCTTCCCCGACACCCACGGCTTGAGAGGAGCCCATCCCGTGTCCGAGCCCCTGGTCCCCGACGCCGCCCGCCACGTCACCTGTCCGCCGGAGGAGTTCCGCCGCGCGAGCGAGGAGGCCCTGGCCAGGGCCCGCGACGGCATCGCGCGCCTGAAGACGCTGCCCGCCACCACGCCCTCCCAGGAGGTCCTGGAGCTGTTCGACGAGTCCTCCGCCGCGCTGGATGACGCCGCCGCGCGCGCCAGCGTCGTGCGCCACACGCACCCGGAGGCCGCCCTGCGCGAGGCCGCGGAGCAGGCCGAGCAGGCCATCGAGAACCTGGCCAACGACATCCGCATGGACCGGGGCGTCTACGACGTCCTGGCGCGCGTGGACCTGTCCCAGGCGGACGCCGCCACGCGCAAGTGGATGGAGAAGGTGCTGCGCGACTTCCGCCGCGCAGGTGTGGACCGCGACGACGCCACCCGCGCGAAGGTGAAGGCGCTCCAGGAGGAACTGGTCCGCATTGGCCAGGAGTTCAGCCGCAACATCAGCCAGGACACCCGCACGGTGTCGCTGCCCCCGGCCGCGCTGGACGGCCTGCCGGAGGACTACGTGCGCGCGCACGCCCCCGGCGCGGACGGCCTGGTGCGCATCTCCACGGACTACCCGGACCTGGTGCCCTTCCTCACCTACGCGCGCGACGGCAAGGCCCGCGAGCAGCTCTGGCGCACCAACCGCCAGCGCGGCTACCCCGCCAACGTGGACGTGCTCCAGAAGCTGGTCCAGAAGCGCCACGAGCTGGCCACGCTCCTGGGCTACCCGCACTGGGCCGCCTACGCCACCGAGGACAAGATGGTGCGCACCGCGGACGCCGCGGGCACCTTCATCCGGAAGATCGCCGACGCGTCCGAGGCGCGCATGGAGCGCGACTACGCGGTGCTCCTGGAGCGCAAGCGCAAGGACGACCCGGCGGCCGACAAGGTGGACCCGTGGGACTCCGGCTACCTGGATGACCGCGTGAAGGCGGAGCAGTACGCCTTCGACTCGCAGACGGTGCGCCCCTACTTCGAGTACACGCGCGTGAAGCAGGGCGTGCTGGACCTGACCGCGCGCCTCTTCGGCGTCACCTACCGCCCGGTGAAGGACGTGCCCGTGTGGCACCCGGACGTGGAGGCCTACGACGTCTATGAAGGCCCGACGCTCAAGGGCCGCTTCTTCCTGGACATGCACCCGCGCGCGGACAAGTACAAGCACGCGGCCCAGTTCACGCTGACCAGCGGCAAGGCAGGCCGGCGGCTGCCGGAAGGCGCGCTCATCTGCAACTTCCCCAAGCCCGGCGCGGAGCCCGCGCTCATGCAGCACGGCGACGTGGAGACCTTCTTCCACGAGTTCGGCCACCTCCTGCACCACATCTTCGGCGGCCACACGAAGTGGGCGGGCCTGTCCGGCGTGCGCACGGAGTGGGACTTCGTGGAGGCGCCGTCGCAGATGCTGGAGGAGTGGGCGCGCGACGTGACGTGCCTGCAGACCTTCGCGAAGCACTACCAGACGGGGGAGGCGCTGCCCGCGGAGCTGGTGGAGCGCATGCTCGCCGCGGACGAGTTCGGCAAGGGCCTCTTCGTGCGCCAGCAGATGTTCTACGCGGCGCTCAGCCTGGAGCTGTACCGGCGCGACCCGAAGAGCCTGGACGCCACCGCGCTCGTGCGCGAGCTGCAGCGCCAGTACATCCCCTTCCCGTACCTGGAGGGCACGTACTTCCACCTCACCTTCGGGCACCTGGACGGGTACTCGTCCAACTACTACACGTACATGTGGTCGTTGGTCATCGCGAAGGACCTCTTCACGGTCTTCCAGACGAAGGGCCTGCTCAACCCGGAGCCCGCGCGGGCCTACCGCCGCGCCGTGCTGGAGCCGGGCGGCTCCGACGACGCCGCGCACCTGGTGCACCACTTCCTCGGCCGCGACTACGACTTCCGCGCGTACGAGGCCTGGCTCAACAAGGCCGCCTGAGTGACGGCCTGGGGCCCCGGCGTATGGCCGGGGCCGCCCGGGGCCTCACGTCACTCCACGTCCGTCTCCTGCACGCGCCAGATCTCCTCCGCGTACTGCTTGATGGTGCGGTCGGAGGAGAAGATGCCCGCGCGGGCGACGTTGATGATGCACTTCTTCGTCCACGACTCCGGGTCCTTGTAGGCGCGCGCCACCTCCTCCTGCTTCGCCGCGTACGCCGCGAAGTCCGCCAGCACCAGGTAGCGGTCCTCGTTGAGCAGGCTGTCCACCAGCGGCTGGAAGAGGTTGCGGTCCTCCGGCGAGAAGAAGCCGTCGCGGATGAGGTTCAGCGCGTCGCGCAGCTCCGTGTTGGACTCGTACACCTCGCGCGGCTTGTAGCCGGCCTTCTTGCGCGCGATGACCTCGTCCGCCGTGAGGCCGAAGAGGAAGAAGTTCTCGTCGCCCACCGCTTCCCGGATCTCGACGTTGGCGCCGTCCAGCGTGCCCAGCGTCAGCGCGCCGTTGAGCATCAGCTTCATGTTGCCCGTGCCGGAGGCCTCCCAGCCCGCCGTCGAAATCTGCTCGGACACGTCCGCCGCGGGGATGATGCGCTCCGCCAGGCTCACCCGGTAGTTGGGCAGGAACACCACCTGCAACCCCGTGGCGCCCGCGTCGCTGTTGACCACCTCCGCGATGCCGTTGATCAGCCGGATGGTCAGCTTCGCCAGGTGGTAGCCCGGCGCCGCCTTCGCGCCGAAGAGGAACGCGCGCGGGTGGATGATGCTGCCCGGGTCGCGCCGCGCCTTCATCCACAGCGCCACGATGTGCAGCGCGTCCAGCAGCTGCCGCTTGTACTCGTGCAGGCGCTTGATCTGCACGTCGAAGATGGCGTCCGGGTTGAGCTGCACCCAGCGCAGGTCCTTCACGTGCTGGGCCAGCTCCTCCTTGTTGGCGCGCTTCACCTCGCGGAAGGCCTTGCGGAACTCCGGATCCTCCGCGTGCGACTCCAGCTTCCGGAGCTGATCCAGGTCCGTGACCCAGCCCCCGCCAATGCGGCTGGTGATGAGCTTGGACAGGCGCGGGTTGCACCACGCCAGCCACCGGCGCGGCGTCACGCCGTTGGTCTTGTTGTTGAAGCGCTCCGGGTACATCTGCGCGAAGTCCGGCAGCACGTCCCGGCGCAGCAGGTCCGTGTGCAGCGCGGCCACGCCGTTGACGCTGTGGCTGCCCAGCACGGCCAGGTGGGCCATGCGGATCTTCTTCTCCGGGCCCTCCTCCACCAGGCTCATCCGCTGCTGCTTCTCCACGTCGAACGGGTAGCGGATCTGCACCTGGCGCATGAAGCGCTGGTTGATCTCATAGATGATCTCCAGGTGCCGCGGCAGCAGCCGCTCGAACAGCGACACCGGCCAGCGCTCCATGGCCTCCGCCAGGAGCGTGTGGTTGGTGTAGCCGAACGTCTCCTGGGTGATGGACCAGGCCTCGTCCCAGAGCAGGCGCCGCTCGTCCACCAGCACGCGCATCAGCTCCGCCACGCCAATGGCCGGGTGCGTGTCATTGAGCTGGATGGCGCACTTCCTGGAGAAGTCCCGGAAGTCGTTGTGGTTCTTCAGGTAGCGCCGGACGATGTCCGCGATGGAGCACGCCACGAAGAAGTACTGCTGCTTGAGGCGCAGCTCCTTGCCCGCCTGGAACGCGTCGTTGGGGTAGAGGACCTTGGAGATGACCTCCGAGTCGTTCTTCTCCACCACGGAGCGCTCGTAGTCACCGGCGTTGAACAGGAGCAGGTCGAACTCCGCGCTCGCGCGCGCCTGCCACAGCCGCAGCGTGTTGACGGTGTTGTTGCCGTAGCCCGCGATGGGCGTGTCGTACGGCACGCCCACCACCGTCTTGCCGCCCACCCAGCGCGCCACCGGCCGGCCATCCGCGTCCTGGTGGTGCTCCACGCGCCCGTAGAAGCGCACCGGCACGGCCTTCTCCGGCCGGACGATCTCCCACGGGTTGCCGAACTTCAGCCACTCGTCCGCGCGCTCCACCTGGTGTCCGCCCACCAGCTCCTGGGTGAAGATGCCGAACTCGTAGCGGATGCCGTAGCCCATGCCCGGGTAGCCCAGGGTGGCCAGCGAATCCAGGAAGCACGCCGCCAGCCGGCCCAGGCCGCCGTTGCCCAGGCCCGCGTCCGGCTCCATCTCCAGCAGCTGGTTCAGGTCCACGCCGACGTCCTGCATGGCGGCGGCCGCGGCCTCGTACATGTTCAGGTTGAGCAGGTTGTTGCCCAGCGCGCGACCCAGCAGGTAC
>JAFADT010000717.1 GCA_023424585.1 Pseudomonadota bacterium | reverse complement strand
CCGCCAGACACCCAACCGGGGCAACGACAGCCAGCTGCCGCGCATCGCCCGGCCGGACTCGCCGCCGGAGCCCCTGCCGCCCCCGCCGCGTCCGACCGCGCCCCCCGTGCTGAACAGCGGGAACTCGCGTCCGCCCCCGGCCGTGAAGGAGCCCCGCGAGGCCCGCCCGAAGCGCGCGCACGAGGAGGAGGCGGCGCCCCGGGGCATGAGCCTCAAGGGCATCGACAAGCGCCTGCTCTACGGCGCCGTGGGCCTGGCGTCGCTGTTCCTGCTGGTGGGCGTGGCCTTCGTCTTCTCCCCGGGCAAGCCCGCGCAGGGCTACGTGATGGTGGAGCTCAAGACGCAGGAGGCGAAGGACAGCGCGATGGTGTCCATCAACGCGGGGCCTCCGGAGAAGTTCCCCGCCAACGGCTTCATGCTCAAGCCGATGGCCGTGGGCAACGTGCTCGTGGTGGTGACCGCGGACGGCTACGAGGCCTTCAACAAGTCCGTGATGGTGGCCGAGGGCGCCAACGCCACGCAGGTGCCGGTGACGCTCAGGCAGCAGGCGCGCTCGGTGCTCGTGATCTTCAAGACGCAGCCGGATGACGCCGAGGTGAAGATCGACAACCAGCTCGCCCGCAAGCAGGGCGTCCGCGAGGCGGTGCTGCGCGACTTCTCGCTCAACAGCGACACCCCGCTCGTGGAGGTGACCGCCCCGGGCTATGTGCCGTTCGTCAAGAAGATGACGGTGAACAGCAACGGCCTGGATGTGGTGGCGACGCTGGAGCGCGCGCCCGTGGAGGTGCGGATCGAGTCCACGCCCGAGGGCGCGTCCATCTTCCAGGGCGGCAAGGACCTGGGCGCATCTACCCCGGCCACCCTCCGGGTGCCGTGGGGCACGCGGGAGCTCACGCTGAAGGCGAAATGCTACGTCGACGAGGACGTCTCCATCGGCGCGCCGTCCCCGGCGGGTTCCCCGGTCAAGGTGGAAGCGACCCTGAAGAAGCAGGCGCGCTGCCGCGATTAGCGGCACCGCGGTCCCGACACTTAAGGTAGGCCTGGGGGTCCTCCCCCCGGATGTCCCTGGGGGGGAGCGGCGCCGGAGGGATGTCCGTGACGAAGGTGCGTAAGGTGAACAAGGCGGATCCGCTGGCGGATCTGCCCCGGTGGGCGCAGCAGCTGGCGCGCAAGTACTACACGAAGACGGTCAGCACCTTCCTGCTGTACGGGGCCGTGAGGGACCTGCAGCCCCTTCAGCTGGAGGACGGCGGGCGCGGCTTCGGGACGCTCAAGACGTTCCTGTCCGAGGAGCTGTTCGGCGGGCGCGACCACGTCCTGTTCTACGACCGCTCGTCCGGCATCCGCTCCGCGACGCCGGAGACGCAGAAGGACCTGGCGCGGGCCATGACCGGCTACGACGCCATGTACGGCACGGACTTCTCCAAGGTCCTGCCGCGCGACCCGGGCCGGGCGCTGCAAATCCTGGAGAACTTCCTGCGCATGCGCCTGAGCGAGGGCCGCTCGCTGGCGCTCATCATCGACTTCGCGGAGACGCTGGTGCCCGGCGGGGAGATGAGCCACCTGTCCGCGGAGGATCGCTTCGTGGTGGCCACGCTGGACAAGTGGGCGCACGACCCGCAGTTCCTGGCGGGCGACGTATCGGTGGTGCTGCTGGCTGAGAACCTGGCGGACGTGTCGCCGCGCATCAGCCGCAACCCGTACGTGGCGCCCATCGAGCTGCCGCTGCCCACGGAGGAGGAGCGCCTGGAGTACGTGCGCTCCAAGCTGGAGGGCAAGAAGCTCCAGTCGGTGTCGGAGGTGCCGCTGGCGGGCCTGGCGAAGATGACGGCGGGCCTGTCGCGCATCAACCTGGACCGCGTGCTCACGGAGGCGCTGGAGCGCCAGGTGCGCATCACCCCGGAGCTGCTCAAGGAGAAGAAGAAGGAGCTCATCCAGGCGGAGTGCCACGGCCTCCTGGAGTTCATCGAGCCCGCGCACACGCTGGACGCGGTGGCGGGGCACGCGCCCGCCAAGCAGATGCTGCGGCAGGCGGCGTCCGCGCTGAAGAAGGGCCGCATCGAGGTCATGCCCATGGGCTACCTGGTGAGCGGGCCGGTGGGCACGGGCAAGACGTTCATGGTGAGCTGCTTCGCCGGCGAGATTGGCATCCCGGTGGTGAAGTTCCTGAACTTCCGCAGCCAGTGGCAGGGCGTGACGGAGTCCAACCTGGAGAAGATCTTCAACCTGCTGAAGGCCCTGTGGCCGGTGGCGGTGATGGTGGACGAGGCGGACACCTTCCTCGGCAACCGCGACTCCGGCGGGGACTCGGGCACGAGCAGCCGCATCTTCGGCTCCATCGCGTCCTTCATGGGCAACACGCAGTACCGCGGGAAGATCGTCTGGTTCCTGCTGACGGCGCGGCCGGACCTGCTGCCCATCGACCTGAAGCGCCAGGGCCGCGCGGAGGAGCACCTCGCGCTCTTCTATCCGCAGACGGACGAGGAGCGGAACGAGCTGTTCCAGGCGATGAGCAAGAAGACGGGCGTGTCGGTGGAGGGCGTGGAGTCCTTCGCCGCGCTCATCCCCGGCGGCGTGCGCGCCTTCAGCGGCGCGGACATCGAGGCGGTGATGGTGCGCTCGAAGTTCCGCGCGCTGGCGGAGGGGCGCGACCAGGTGACGAAGGACGACCTGTCCGCGGTGCTGGCGGACTTCGTGCCGCCCAGCTACCCGCTGGAGATCGAGATGCAGAACCTGGTGGCGGTGCAGGAGTGCACCAGCCGGGCGCTCCTGCCGGAGAACTTCCGCAAGCTGGACCGCGACTACATCAGCAAGCGCGTGCGGGAGCTGAAGATGCTCCTCGAGGAGCAGTAGCCGGCGAGCGGCAGGCCGCTACGCGCCCGCGGTGACGGGGACGCCCAGGTGCGGGTCCTGGAGCGTCTCCACCACCGCGATGCGGTCGCCCACGGCGAGCGCGTCATGCAGCACGAGGATGGCCTCGTTCGCGTGGCGGATGCAGCCGTGGGACACGTCGCCCCCGAGCAGGGCGGGGGCGCTGGTGCCGTGCAGCTCCTCGCCGCTGCGGCGGCCATCCACCCAGGACAGGTCCAGGAGCCGCGCGCCGAACACGTGCCGGTCGTTCCACAGCCGCGCGCCCGCGTCCTCGGTGGCCACCTGATCCAGCTTCGCCCGAACGACCTTGAGGCCCGAATGCGTGGGCGTGGCGGCGGTGCCCACCGCGTTGGGGAAGATGTCCACGAGCTGTCCCGCCGGGTCGAAGAGGAAGGTGCGGTGCTCGCGCAGCGCGATGACCACGCGCACCGGCTGGCCCGCGTAGAACGGAGAGGGCAGGGCGCGCGACTGTCCCCGGGAGCCCGGCGCGGGGGCGAGCGCCTCCAGGGCCCGCAGCGTCGCGGCGTCGAGCACGCCGCTGGAGCGCAGGCCCGCATGCACCTGGAAGTCGCGGAGCGCGCGGGCCGTGTCCGGGCCGTAGCGGCCGTCCGCGCCGCCGTACAGCGCGAACCCCATGTCCAGGAGCGCGCCCTGCACCGCGCGAAGCCCATCCCCCTTCGCCCCCGCGCCCAGCACCGCCGCGCCGGACGCCACGTCCGCGAGCTGCGGCGAGCCGGCGAAGCGCGGATGCTCCAGGGGGCGGGTGAGCAGGCCGGCAGCCACCGGCATGCCCGCGGCCCCCTGCGTGCTCACAGGCCGCGTGGACGCGCCTGGAGCCGTCGAGACGACCTCGTTCC
>JAFADT010000105.1 GCA_023424585.1 Pseudomonadota bacterium | reverse complement strand
GTCCGGGGACGCGCAGGCGCTGGAGTCCGCGCTGCTGCGCGGCCACCCCGCGTCCCCCGAGGAGCGCGAGAGCGCCCTCGCCGAGGCCGCGAACATCCTCGCCAGCGCGTGCCTGTCCGCCATCGGGCGGCTGACGGGCTGGCGGCTGCTGCCCTCCGTTCCCCAGCTCCAGCGCGGCCCCGTGCGCCCGGTGCTGGCCGGGGTGCTGGGCGACGTGGAGCCGGGGCCGGGCGTGGTGCTGGCGGCGCGCTTCTCGGCCACGGGCCCCACGTCCCTGGGCGGCCAGATGCTGCTGGTGCTGGAGCGCGGGAGCGCCCAGGCGCTCCTGTCCCGGCTGGGCCTCTAGGTCCGCCTGGAGGCCCGGGGGCGGGTGGGGTAGACCGCTCGCCCATGGACGAGAAGGCGCTCAGGGCCCTGCTGGGCCAGGTGAAGACGGGCAAGGTCAGCCTGGACGACGCGGTGGGCAAGCTGAAGGACCTGCCGTACGCGGAGCTGGGCTACGCGACGGTGGACACGCACCGCAACCTGCGGTTCGGCTTCCCCGAGGTGGTGCTGGGCGAGCCCAAGACGGCGGAGCAGCTCCTGGGCATCGTCGGCGCGCTGGTGGAGCGCAAGCAGACGGTGCTGGTGACGCGCCTCCAGCCGGAGAAGGCGGAGGCCCTGGTGGCGCGCTTCCCCAAGGGGGAGTACCACCCGGTGGCGCGCATCTTCCACCTGCCCCAGCGCAAGGCGAAGGCGGGCCGCGTCGCGGTGGTGACGGCGGGCACCAGCGACATCCCAGTGGCCGAGGAGGCCGCGCTCACCGCGCAGGCCATGGGCGCGGACGTGCGGCGCGTCTACGACGTGGGCGTGGCGGGCATCCACCGGCTCCTGCGCCGGCGGGAGGAGATCCAGGAGTGCCACGTGGCCGTGGTGGTGGCGGGCATGGAGGGCGCGCTCGCGTCCGCGCTGGGGGGGCTGGTCGGCATCCCGGTGGTGGCGGTGCCCACGTCGGTGGGCTACGGCGCGAACTTCAAGGGCGTCTCCGCGCTGCTCGCGATGGTGAACTCGTGCGCCTCCAACGTGGCCACGGTGAACATCGACAACGGGTTCGGCGGCGGCTTCTACGCGGCGCTCGTCTCCCGCACCAAGGGCCGGAGCTGAGGCGCCATGCGACGCATCCTCTACCTGGAGCCGGTGGGCGGCATCGCCGGGGACATGTTCCTGGCGGCGGGCATCGACCTGGGCGTGTCGCCGGACGCGCTCGCGCAGGCGCTGTCCGGCCTCAACGTGCCGGGCTGGAGGCTGGCGGTGTCGCGCGCGGTGCGCCACGCCATCAGCGGCACGCACCTGGACGTGGTGCTGGACGCGCAGGAGGCGCACCCGCACCGCGCCTACGCGGACATCCGCCAGCTCATCGAAGCCGCGCCCACGCTGCCGGAGCGCGCGAAGGCGAGGGCCCTGGCGGTGTTCCGCGCCATCGGCGAGGCCGAGGCGAAGGTGCACGGCGTGTCCATCGACGCCATCCACTTCCACGAGGTGGGCGCGGTGGACTCCATCGTGGACATCTGCGGCGCCGCGGTGGTGCTGGAGCTGCTGGGGGACCCGGAGGTGCACGCCGCGCCGCCGCCGCTGGGCAGCGGCACCATCCGCGTGGCGCACGGCCAGATGCCCATCCCCGTGCCCGCGACGCTGGAGTTGCTGCGCGACGTGCCCGTGCGCTTCGAGGGCGTGGGCGAGCTGACGACGCCCACGGGCGCGGCGCTGCTCAAGGTGCTCACCAGGATTGGCCACCCGCCGGACTTCATCGTGGAGAAGGTGGGCTACGGCGTGGGGACGAAGGACTTCCGCGACCGGCCCAACGTGCTGCGCGCGTCGCTGGGCCGCGTGGAGACGCCGGCCACGGAAGGGCTGTGGGTGGTGGAGGCGAACCTGGATGACGCCACGCCGCAGCTCCTGGCGCACCTGGTGGAGCGGCTGTTGGAGGTGGGCGCGAAGGACGCGTGGGTGTCCCCGGTGGTGATGAAGAAGGGCCGGCCGGCGCACCTCTTGGGCGCGCTGGTGGAGGGCGGCCTGCGCGAGGCGGTGGTGGACGCGCTGCTGCGGGAGTCCACGTCGCTGGGCGTGCGCTACCACCGGGTGGAGCGCCACGCGCTGGAGCGCGACTTCGTGGAGGTGGAGACGCCGTGGGGCCGGGTCCGCGTGAAGCGCGGCCTGCGCGACGGCCGGGTGCTCAACGCGCACCCGGAGTTCGACGACTGCGTCCGGCTGGCCCGTGCGGCCGGCGTGCCGGTGAAGCAGGTGATGGCCGCCGCGATGGCGGCCCTCACGCCCTGAGGGCCGCTACTTCGCCTGTGGCGGCAGGGTGATGACGCCGAAGGCCGCGCCGCCCGGGTCGGCGACGATGGCGATGCGGCCGTAGGGGGAGTCGAACGGCCGCGTGAGCACCGTGCCGCCCCTGGCGGTGACGGTGGCGGCGGCCTCGTCGGTGTTGGCCACGGAGAAGGTGGTCATCCAGTGGGGCGGCACGTTCGCGGGGGTCGCCGCGTCCAGTTGCATCACGCCCGCCACCTCGCGGCCGTCCTTCTTCAGGACCCAGTACTGCATCCGGTCGTCCGGCATCTTGTCCGCCGTCATGCCGAAGAGGTCCTTGTAGAAGGCCACGGCCCTGGCGCCGTCGCGCGACTTGCCCTCGTGCCAGGCCATGGCGCCGGGCTCGCCCACCAGGCCCGCGCCAGCGAACTTGTTCGGCTGCCAGAGGCCGAAGGCCGCGCCGGTGGTGTCCGCACAGAAGGCCATGCGCCCCGCCTCCATGACGTCCATGGGCTCCATCATCACCTGGCCGCCCAGCTCCTTCAGGCGGGCGACGGTGCGGTCCACGCTCTCCACGGCGAAGTAGGTGTTCCACGCGGGCGGGAACGGCGCGTCCTTGGGGCGAGGCATCATCGCCGCCACGTGCTGGCCGTCCTTGCGGGCCATCGTGTAGAAGCCGTTCTCCTTCGAGCTCGGGTCGAACGTCCAGCCGAACAGCGCCCCATAGAAGTCCTGGGCCTTCTCCAGGTCCCAGGCCGCCAGGTCCACCCAGGACACCGTCCCCGCAGCGTGCTTCGTCATCGCAGGCATCGTCGCTCCCCTCGCAGCTCGCCCGGAGGAACCCGGGCTCCCTGCAAGGTAGCAGCGGAGCGGATGGGGGCTGAAAGGATTTTCAGTGTCGCCTCGCGTCAGCGGAGCGGCTGACGCGCGAGCCCCTGCGCGAACGCATCCGTGTTGCCGCCCGCCACGCACACCGGCAGCCCCTCCACGACACCGCAGCGCGCGCCCGCGTCGAGGAAGGGGCGCGCGTGCTGCGGCAGCACCACGTACGCGGTGCTCGCGTCCAGTCCGCCCGTGGGCAGGGACGCGTGGCACTCCGCCGCCAGCGCCGCCGGCGTGCGCGACGCGTAGCCGCTGTTGAACGTGAGCTTCAGCCGGTACGCCTGGTACGCCAGCGCGTTCACCAGCGGTTCGTCATAGCGGCACACCCACTGCACCTGCGGCGGGAAGAGGGCCAGGTGTTGGTAGGGGCCCCGCAGCGCGTCCCAGTCCGCGGAGGTCAGGCGGTGGAAGCGCACGGGCTTGAAGAGGGCGCTCTTGCCCTCGCGCACGTCGTACACCTGGAGCGCCAGCGCCACCGTCAACGCGGCCGCGGCGACGGCGGGGACGCCGCGCCACAGCCGCGCCACCACCAGCACCGCGCCGGCGAAGAGCAGGGAGTGCAGCGGCCAGACGAAGCGGCCGGAGGCGCGGAACGCGTTCGTCGCCTTCACCAGCGGCGCGTACAGCGCGCCCAGGTCCGCCACCGGCTGGCCCAGCCACGTCACGCGCGACGACAGCGCGTAGACGGCCATCAGC
>JAFADT010000671.1 GCA_023424585.1 Pseudomonadota bacterium | reverse complement strand
GCGCGGGAGCCTGCGCCGGGGCCTGGACGGCGGCGGCCCCTGTCGTCACCGGCCGCGCCTGGACCAGGTAGAACCGGCCGTCGTGCTCCGCCCACTCGATGTCCTGGGGCGCGCCGTAGTGCCGCTCCACGCGCAGCCCCAGCCGCGTGAGCTCCAGCACCTCCACGTCCGTGAGCACCCGCGCGCGGGCCTGCTCCGGCGCGAGGTCCTCGCGCTTCTCATGGCCCACGCCGTCGCGCACCAGCTGGAAGGCCTTCAGGCCCACGCGCGCCTCCAGGAGGCGCGGCCCCTCGCGGTCCACGACGTAGGTGTCGGGCTCCACCTGTCCGCCCACGACGACCTCCCCCAGCCCGAAGGCCGCCTCGATGATGAGGTGCCAGCGGTTCCCGGTGGCGGGGTCCACGGTGAACATGACGCCCGAGCGCGTCGAGTCCACCATGGCCTGCACCACCACGGCGATCTCCGGCACCTCCGTGAGCCCCTGCGCCTTGCGGTAGGCCACCACGCGCGGGCTGAAGGCCGAGGCCCAGCACGCGCGCACGCGGTCGATGAGCGCGTCGTCGCCCACCACGTTGGTGAACGACTCGTGCATGCCCGCGAAGGACGTGGTGGCCGTGTCCTCCGCGGTGGCGGACGAGCGCACCGCCACCGCGGAGCACTCCCACAGCCGGTGGTACGCGGCGATGATGGAGGTGTGCAGCCAGTCGGGCAGGGGCACGTGGAGCACCAGGTCGTGCAGGGCCTCCGTGAGCCCGGCGAGCGACCGTGGCTCATCCGGGTCCACGCGCTCCCACAGGTCGTGCAGCCGGGCGCGCACGGGCTTCATCGCCTGATGGAAGGCGGCGGCGCTGATGACGAACCCCGGCGGCACCGGCAGCCCGGCGCGGGTCAGCTCGCCCAGGTTGGCGCCCTTGCCTCCGGCCTGCGCCACGTCCTCCCGGGACAGGGCGTCGAACCAGAGGATGGTCGGAGGAGGGGCCGGTGGGGTCTCCAGCTCCGGGGGAGAAGGCTCGGGGGGAAGGGACGGGTCCATGGTCGGGGGCTCCTCGCGCTCCCTCCAAGCTGGGGCCGGCGCCTTCCGGACGTGCACCGTCAGGGGGACAGGCACCCCGCGAGCCGGTCCGTCGCGGCGCGCTCGGCGCCTGTCCGGACGGGCCTGGAGGATGGGCTCCAACGCCGCGCGGACCGGGTGAGGGGACGCGCGGCGCCTGCTCCCGCCCGGGGCCCTTGCGTCCACCACCGCCGGCCCCAACGTTCCACGCAGGGGCGCGCCCTCGCGGCAGCGGGGCATGCCAGGGCCCCTGGGGGACGTCATGGCCATCATCGTCGGCACGGATTTCTCCGACCACTCCCGGGAGGCCGTCCGCGCCGCGGCCGCCATCGCGGAGCGGACGCGCACGCCGCTGGTGCTCGTGCACGCCGCGGAGCCCGGCATGCTCCGGCGGGACTGGCCGGCCGACCGCGGCGGCGCCATCACCGAGCTCGAGCAGCGGCTCGCCGCCGAGGCCGATGGGCTGCGCCACGAGGGGCTGACCGTGGAGTCCCGGGTGCTCCTGGGCGTGCCGGACGAGGCGCTCGTCGAGCACGCCGCGAAGACCCAGGCGCGGATGATCATCACGGCGGCCCTGGGCTGGCGCTCGGAGACGCGCTGGCGGCTGGGCGGTGTCCCGGCGCGCGTCGCGCAGCTGTCGCGCTGCCCCTTCCTGATGGTCCGCCTGGCCGCGCCGTTCCTGGAGTGGTGCCAGGGCCGGCGCCCGCTGCGGGTCGCCGTGGGGGACGACTTCTCCCACAGCGCGGAGGTCGCGCTGCGCTGGCTTCCGGAGCTGCGGAAGGTGGGGCCGGTGGAGCTGACGGTCGCCCACGTCTACAACCCGGCCACGGAGTACGGACGGCTCGGGCTGTACCGCGCGAACCCGGGGCCCGAGGGCCTGGAGGTCATCCTCGAGCGGGAGCTGCGCGAGCGCCTGTCCCGCATCGGCGAGCCGCGCGCGGCGCTCCGGATGGCGGAGTCCTACGGGAGCGTGGTGGAGCCGCTCGCCACGCTCGCGGAGGCGGCGCGGGCGGACCTCCTCCTCCTGGGCAGCCACCAGCGCCGGGGGATGCGCCGCGTGCGGCACGGCTCGGTGTCGCTCTCCGCCCTCCAGCTCGCGCCGGTGGCGGCGGTCGCCTGCGTCCCGGTCTCCGCGCCCCAGGAGGCCGAAGCGCCGGTGAGCATCCCGTCCATCCGGCGCGTCCTCGTCTCGACGGACTTCTCTCGGCTGGCGAACCTGGCCATCCCCCACGCGCTGTCGCTGCTGCCTCGGGGCGGGGAGCTCATCCTGGCGCACGTCATCGAGTCGCCCATCCCCATCGTCTACGCGGACTTCTGGCCCGCGGTGGCCCTGGGCGGGGACGACGACGCGACCGAGGCCGAGCTGCGGCGCCAGCTGGAGGCGCTGGTCCCCAGCGACGTGGCCGGCCGGGGCATCACCGTCCGGATGGAGCTGCTGACCGGGGTCCAGGCCGCGCAGGCGCTCTGCCAGGCGGCGGAGCGGCACGGGGTGGACATCTTCTGCGTGAGCTCGCATGGGCGGACGGGCGTGCGCCGCGCGGTGCTCGGCTCCGTGGCCCAGGAGGTGGTGGCCCGCAGCCGCCGGCCCGTGCTGGTGGTCAAGCACCCCACGCTGCCGTGACGGTGTCCCCATGCTGAAGCCCTTCGAGGTCCACGTGTCGGCCAGCGCGCTGGCGTCCTTCCAGCCGCAGCTCACGGAGGCGGAGTGGGAGGGGCTCCTGGCGAACGCGGAGCAGGCCCGGGACCGGATGGCGGGCCGCACCTTCTGGAACGTGAACTCCACGGCCCGGGGCGGCGGCGTGGCGGAGCTCCTGCCCCGGATGCTCGCCTACGCGCGCGGGGCGGGCGTGGACACGCGCTGGATGGTGGTGCAGGGCACGCCCGCCTTCTTCCACGTCACCAAGCGGCTGCACCACGCGCTGCATGGCTCGCGGGGCGACGGCTCCCCCCTGGGGGCCGCCGAGCGCGCCTGCTACGAGGAGGTGCTGCGCGACAACGCGGAGGAGCTGCTGGTCCTGGTGCGGCCGGGGGACGTGGTGCTGCTGCACGACCCGCAGACCGCGGGGCTGGCCCCGACGCTCGCCGCGGCGGGCGCGCGCGTGGTCTGGCGCTGCCACATCGGCAGCGACACGCCCGACGCGGAGGCGGCGCGGGCGTGGGCGTTCCTCGCGCCGGACCTGGCCGCCGCGCGGCTCGCGGTCTTCTCCCGGGCCGCCTACGTGCCGCCCCTGCTCGCGGACCGGTCCGTCGTCATCGCGCCCTCCATCGACATCTTCGCGGTGAAGAACCAGCCCATGGCGCCGGAGGTCGCGCGCGCCATCCTGGGCCACACCGGGCTCGTGGGGCTCGTGCCGGACGCGCCCGAGCCCGTCTTCACCCGGGCGGACGGGGTCCCGGCCCGCGTGTCGCGCGGGGCGGACATCGTGCGGCTGGGCTCGGCGCCCGCCCCCGACGCGCCGCTCGTGGTGCAGGTCTCCCGCTGGGACCCCTTGAAGGACCCGGTGGGGGTGCTGCGGGGCTTCGCGCTGCTCCTGCGGGAGTGCCCTGGCCTGCGCGCGGACCTGGTCCTGGCGGGGCCCTCGGTGACGTCCGTGGCGGATGACCCGGAGGCGGCGGACACCCTCGAGGCCGTCATCGCCGCCTGGCGCGAGCAGCCGCGGTTCCTGCGCCAGCGGGTCCACCTGGCCTGCCTGCCCATGGGGGACCCGGAGGAGAACGCCGCCATCGTCAACGCGCTCCAGCGCCACGCCGCGGTGGTGGTGCAGAAGAGCCTGCGGGAGGGCTTCGGGCTCACCATCACGGAGGCCATGTGGAAGGCGCGGCCCGTGGTGGCGAGCGCGGTGGGCGGCCTCCAGGACCAGGTGCGCCACGAGGTGGATGGCCTGCTCGTGCGCGACCCCGGGGACCTGCCGGCGTTCGCCGCCGCGGTGCACAGGCTCCTGGAGGATCCCGTCCTCGCGGCCCGCCTGGGGACCCAGGCGCACGAGCACGTGCGCACCCGCTTCACCGCCGCCCGCCACCTCACCGACTTCGTGGCCCTGCTGGTGGAGCTGGACGCGCGCGCGGCGCGGGGCGCCTGAGGCCTGGACCCCGTCAGGTGGCGCTCACGCTCCTGCCTGCTCCTCCGCGCGACCGCGACCGCAGCCACTTCTCCAGGCCCACCGCGGGCAGCACGCAGGCGCCCGCCAGCACCGACCGCGCGATGGCCTCCAGCGACAGCGGCGCGGAGCCGAAGAGGCGCTGGAGGAAGGGCACGTACATGAACGCGGCCTGGAGCAGCACCAGCGCGGCGATGCCCACGAACACGGTGGGGTTGCTCGCGAAGCCCACCTCGCGCGTGGAGCCGGTCAACGTGCGGCACAGCCACAGGTAGAAGATCTGAAAGCTGACCACGGTGTTGACGGCCATGGTGCGCGCCTCGGCCAGGGCCCGGTCGGTGGGGACGCCGTGGGTGCCGCCCTGGCGCGCGAGCTCCCAGAGGAACAGGCCGATGGCGCCCGCCGCCATCAGCAGCGCGACGAGGCCGGTGCGCATCACCACGAAGTGGCTCAGGACGGGCGTGTCCGGCGCGCGGGGCGGGCGGCGCATGACGTGGCGCTCCTTCGCCTCGAAGGCCAGGGGCAGCGCGAGGGTGACGGTGGCCACCAGGTTGATCCACAGCAGCTGCGTGGGGCGCATGGCCAGCAGCGGCTCGCGCACGCCGCCGGCCTCCTGTAGCGGGAAGAAGGTCACGCCCAGCATGAGGATGAGGGCGAGCCCCAGGTTGGTGGGCAGCACGAAGGCGAGCGACTTGATGAGGTTGTCATAGACGCGGCGGCCCTCCTCGACGGCGGCGACGATGGTGGCGAAGTTGTCGTCGGTCAGCACCAGGTCCGCGGCCTCGCGGGACACGGCCGTGCCGGTGATGCCCATGGCCACGCCGATGTCCGCCTGCTTGAGCGCGGGCGCGTCGTTGACGCCGTCGCCCGTCATCGCCACCACGTGGCGCTGGGTCTGGAGCGCGCGCACCAGCCGCAGCTTGTGCTCCGGGGCCAGGCGCGCGAACACGTTCGAGTCCTTCACCGCCGCGGCCAGCTCCGCGTCGCCCATGCCGGACAGGCGCGCGCCGGTGAGGCCCGGCTGCCCCGGGGCGTGGATGCCCAGCTGCATCCCGATGGCCTCGGCCGTGCCCAGGTGGTCGCCGGTCATCATCTTCACGCGGATGCCGGCGGCGTGGCAGGCCTTCACGGAGGCCACGGCCTCCTCGCGGGGCGGGTCGATCATCCCCTGGAGGCCCAGCAGCGTGAAGCCGTCCTCCACGTCCCCGGGGCGCAGCGCCTCCGCCCGGGGCAGGCCCTTGCGCGCGAAGGCGAGCACGCGCAGCCCCTGCCGCGCCATGCGCTCCACCTCCGCGAGCACGGCGTCCCGGTCCGTCTCCATCCCGCAGCGGCGCAGCACCACCTCCGGCGCGCCCTTGAGGAACAGCTCGGTCCCCTCCGGGCCGCCCGCGTGGAGCGTGGCCATGAACTGGTGCTCGGACTCGAAGGGGATGGCGTCCAGGCGGGGATGGCGCTCGCGCAGGTCCGTCACGCCCAGGCCCGCCTTCTTCGCGGCGAGCAGCAGCGCGCCTTCGGTGGGGTCGCCGGTCATGCCCCAGCGGCCCTCCTCGCGGGGCTGGAGGTCGGCCTCGTTGCAGAGCACGCCCGCGAGCAGCAGCGCGTGCACGTCCCCGGGCAGCTCCTCCATGGCGAGGCCCGCGCGCAGGAGCTGTCCCGTGGCGGTGTGGCCCACGCCGGTGAGCGCGTAGCTCCCGCGCCAGGTCCACAGCGCCTGCACGGTCATCTCGTTGCGGGTGAGGGTGCCGGTCTTGTCGGTGCAGATGACGGTGGTGCTGCCCAGGGTCTCCACGGCGGGCAGCTTGCGGATGACGGCGCGGCGGGACGCCATGCGCTGCACGCCGATGGCCAGGGCGATGGTGACGATGGCGGGCAGGCCCTCCGGGATGGCGGCCACCGCCAGGGTGATGGCCACCAGCACCGCGTCGTTGAAGGCGTAGCCCCGGAGCATGCCCACCCCGAGCAGCACGGCGGACAGCACGACGATGCCGGCCGAGATGACGCGGCCCAGCCGGGCCAGCTCGCGCGTGAGCGGCGTGCTCAGGTCCGTGGCCTGCTCCATCAGGTGCGAGATGCGGCCCAGCTCCGTGGCACCTCCCGTGGCGACGACGACGGCGGTGGAGGTGCCGGACGTGACGAGCGTGCCGCCGAAGGCGAGGCTCGCCCGGTCTCCCAGCTCCGCGTCCTCGGAGACGGCCGCGACGTGCTTGCTGGAGGGGACGGACTCCCCGGTGAGGGCGGCCTCCTCCACCTGGAAGTTGCGCGAGCGCAACAGGCGCAGGTCCGCGGGCACGCGGTCTCCGGACGCGAGCTGCACGACGTCGCCGGGCACGAGCTCCGAGGAGGGGCGCGACACGAGGTGTCCGTCGCGCAGCACGTGGGCGGTCTCCGCCACCATGTGGTTGAGGGCCTCGATGGCCCGGCCCGCGCGGTACTCCTGCACGAAGCCGATGAGCGTGTTGAGGACCACCACGGCGGCGACCACGAGCCCGTCGGTCACCTTGCCCAGCAGGATGGCCAGGCCCGCGGAGGCGATGAGCACCCAGATGAGCGGGCTGTCGATCTGCCGCCACAGGAGCTTCCACGCGCTGTCCGGCCGCGAGCGCTCCAGCACGTTGGGGCCCAGGCGCGCGAGCCGCTGCCGGGCCGCCTCCTCCGTCAGCCCCTGGGAGGTGCTGTCGAGCCGCTCCAGCACGGCCTCCGGGGGGAGCGCGTGCCAGGAGACGGAGGGCACGTCGGAGGCGCGAAGCCCTGCCTGCTTCCTCGGCTGTGATGGCTCCTGCATGGCGTGCCTCCCCTGGGGAAGCTGGCCACGGGCAGGGCCGCCCGTCAGCGGGAGGCGGGCAGCCGGGCGGTGGTGTCCGCGCAACCGGAAGGTCGCCACTCAGGCGTGCGGATCATCCTGCCCTTCGCTGGCGGACAAGCTGAAGGCTCCGCGCGCGGCCCGGGGTCGGGCCCGGCTCCGGGCGCCTCGTTCGGAGGCGGGGAGGGGCAGGTCCTCCCACCCTGGGTGACGCTCCCTCCGACTGTCCGCCAGGGCACCCCCAGGTGCGACTTCCGGCGGCCCCCCGGGGCGCCAATCTCCCTTTGAAATTCAGGGCGCCTTCCCTTAGTTTCCCCCGCGACTTCGAGGAGCGTTGCGAGGCCTTCCCGGCCCCAGGCTCGAAGCCGACTGACCCAACGGCGCTCACCTGTACGCGTTTCTTGCGAGGGTGAGGCCGCCTGTCCAGGGCCCGGCCTCCCCCTTTCCAGCACGGCGCGCCACCTGGATCCGGAGCCACACCATGACCGCGGTTACCAAGCAGCAGAATCAGGACTACGCCATCGCCGACCTCAAGCTCGCCAGCTGGGGCCGCAAGGAGATCCGCATCGCCGAGAGCGAGATGCCCGCGCTCATGGCGATCCGCGAGGAGTACGCCAGGCAGCAGCCGCTCAAGGGCGCTCGCGTCACGGGCTCGCTGCACATGACCATCCAGACGGCGGTGCTGGTGGAGACGCTCCAGGCGCTGGGCGCGCAGGTGCGCTGGGCGTCCTGCAACATCTTCTCCACCCAGGACCACGCGGCCGCCGCGCTGGTGGAGGCCGGCACGCCGGTCTTCGCCCACAAGGGCGAGTCCCTCAAGGAGTACTGGGAGTTCACCCACCGCATCTTCGAGTTCGGCCCCGCCGGCAGCGACCACGAGGGCCCGAACATGATCCTCGACGACGGCGGTGACGCCACGCTGCTCATGCACCTGGGCAAGCGCGCGGAGAAGGACCTGTCCGTCATCTCCAACCCCCAGAGCGAGGAGGAGCGCGAGCTGTACGCCTCCATCAAGGCCAAGCTCGCCGAGGACGCCACCTGGTACACGCGCAAGAGCGCGAAGATCCTCGGCGTCACGGAGGAGACGACCACGGGCGTGCACCGCCTCCAGGAGATGTCCCAGAAGGGCACGCTCCTGTTCCGCGCCATCAACGTCAACGACAGCGTGACGAAGAGCAAGTTCGACAACCTCTACGGCTGCCGTGAGTCCCTGGTGGACGGCATCAAGCGCGCCACGGACGTGATGGTGGCCGGGAAGATCGCCGTCGTCGCGGGCTACGGCGACGTGGGCAAGGGCTCCGCGCAGGCCCTGCGCGCGCTGTCCGCCCAGGTGTGGGTGACGGAGATCGACCCCATCTGCGCGCTCCAGGCCGCGATGGAGGGCTACCGCGTCGTGACCATGGATTACGCCGCGGACAAGGCGGACATCTTCGTCACCGCCACGGGCAACAAGTCCGTCATCACCCACGCGCACATGGCCAAGATGAAGGACCAGGCCATCGTCTGCAACATCGGCCACTTCGACAACGAAATCGAAGTCGCCTCCCTGGAGCAGTACAAGTGGGAGGAGATCAAGCCCCAGGTCGACCACGTCATCTTCCCGGACAACAAGCGCATCATCCTGCTGGCCAAGGGCCGCCTGGTGAACCTGGGCTGCGGCACCGGCCACCCCAGCTACGTGATGTCCAGCTCCTTCGCGAACCAGACCATCGCGCAGATCGAGCTGTACTCGCACAGCGAGAAGTACCAGGTGGGCAAGGTGTACGTGCTGCCCAAGCACCTGGACGAGAAGGTCGCCCGGCTCCAGCTCAAGAAGCTCAACGCCCAGCTCACGGAGCTCACCCCGGAGCAGGCGCAGTACATCGGCGTGGAGCGGCAGGGGCCCTACAAGCAGGACACCTACCGCTACTGAGCGCGTCCTGACGTGACACCCCGGGGCACCGTGGGCCTTCAAGGGCCCGCGGTGCCCTTCGTGTTCTCAGAACAGCCGGTTGAGGCCGTTGAGCGCCGCCACGCGGTACGCCTCCGCCATGGTGGGGTAGTTGAAGGTGGTGTTGATGAAGTAGTCGATGCCGTTGCCCGGCCAGTCCTGCGCCATGATGGCCTGACCGATGTGGATGATCTCGGACGCGTTGTCCCCGAAGCAGTGGATGCCGAGGATCTCTCGCGTCTCCCGGTGGAACAGCAGCTTCAGCATGCCCACGGTGCGGCCGGTGATCTGCGCGCGCGCCAGGCTCTTGAAGAAGGCGTGGCCCACTTCGTAGGGGACGCCCGCCTGGGTGAGCTCGCGCTCGGTGCGGCCCAGGCTGCTGATCTCGGGGCTGGTGTAGATGCCGGTGGGGATGTCCTTCACCAGCTTGTGCTCCAGCCGCCCCTCCACGATGTGCGTGGCGGCGAAGCGGCCCTGGTCATAGGACGCGCTGGCCAGGGACGGGGCGCCCACCACGTCGCCCACCGCGTAGATGTGGGGCACGGACGTCTGGTAGCCGTCGTTGACCTGGATGCAGCCGCGCGCGTCCACCGCGATGCCCAGCGCCTCCAGCCCCAGGTCCTGGCTGTTGCCGGAGCGGCCGTTGGCCCAGAGGAAGACGTCCGCCCGCAGCCGCTTGCCGCTCTTGAGCTGGAGCACCACGCTGTCGTCGTGCGGCTCCACGGAGACCATCTCCTCCTGGTGGCGGATCAGCACGCCCTGCTCCCGCAGGTGGTAGGAGAGGGCGTCGGAGATCTCGTCGTCCAGGAAGGACAGGAGCCGGTCGCGCGTGTTCACCAGGTCCACCTTCACGCCGAGCATCCGGAACATGGAGGCGTACTCGCAGCCGATGACGCCCGCGCCGTAGATGATCATCGACAGCGGGGACTCGCGCAGCTTGAGGATGGTGTCCGAGTCGAAGATGCGCGGGTGGCGGAAGTCCACGCCCGCGGGCCGGTAGGGCCGCGAGCCCGTGGCGATGACGAAGGCGCCCGCGTGGAGCAGCTCCACGGAGCCGCGCGGCTCGGTCACCTCCACGGTGTGCGCGTCCCGGAACCGCGCGCGGCCCACCAGGAGCTCCACGCGGTTGCGCTCGTAGAACGTGGTGCGCAGCTGCACCTGCTTGGACACGACGGTGGTCGCCGCGCGCATCATGTCATTGAGGGTGGTGTGGCGGGCCAGGTCCGCGCGCAGCTCCGGGTGGTCCTGCTGCACGTCCATCAGCCGCTGGATGGCGTGGCGCAGGGCCTTGGAGGGGATGGTGGCGGTGTGCGTGCAGGCGCCGCCCACCAGGGCTCCCTGCTCCACGGTGCACACCTTGCGGCCGGACTTCACCGCCTTCATCGAAGCCCCTTCACCGCCGGGACCGGAGCCGAGGACCACCACGTCGAACCGCCGAGCGCTCATGGGCCTGGAGTGTTCCCCCAACCCCGGCCCCGAGGGAAGAAATCACCTCGGGGCCGGGCGCCGCCTCACACCTCAGGGCCCGCGGGGCGCCTTCAGTAGGACGCCTTCAGCGTCAGGCCGGAGTAGTCCGTATAGCCCTTGATCATCACGTGATAGACGCCCGCCGTGGGCGCGTTGATGAGGCACGACTCCGTGGCGCCCGTGCTGGTGGAGCGACAGGTGGACATGTACTCCGTGGGCTGCGAGCCCTGGCCGACGTACAGGTCCGCGTCCCCCGCGCCGAAGTACGTCTGCACGAGCAGCGAGGTCCTCCCGGCCGGCACGGTGAGGGTCCAGTAGCGGTACGAGCCCTGCGCGCCCGACAGGCCCGTCACCGCGACGCCGTTCTGCAGCGTGCCGGTGCCCGGGTTGCCCGTGCCGCCGGTGACGTAGGACCCGCGCAGGGCCACGCCCGTGAGCGTCATGTACGAGTCCGCGTTGTAGACGCGCACGTGCCAGGTCCCCGCCGCGGGGCTGGTGAGGGTGCACGTCTGGTTGTTGCCACTGCCCGTGGTGGCCTTGCAGTCATAGGACGACAGGGTGGGCGAGCTGCCTCGCTTCGCGTAGAGGTGGGCCATGCCGCCGGAGCCGAGGTAGGTGTAGAACGTGAGGCTCGTGGCCCCCGAGGGGACCTCCAGCGTGTAGTCGCAGGAGAATGTCCCGGGCGCCGCGCTCAAGCCGTAGGTGGTCGAGCCGTTGGTGAGGGGGCTGGTGCTGGTGCAGCCCGGCTGGCCGGTGGTCAGGGTGTAGGTGCCCGTGATGGTCGCGCCGGAGAACGTGCTGTAGCCATACATCCGGGCGTAGTAGGTGCCGGGCGACGTCACGGTGAGGGCGCAGCTCTCCGTGTTGGTGCTGCCGGCCGACTTGCAGTCCCTCGTCGCTTCCGAGGGAGCGCTGCCCCGGAGCACGTACAGGTCGCCGTCGCCGGTGCCGCCGCTGGTGGTGAACTCCACGCGGGTGGCCCCGGTGGGCACCGCGAGCTTGTAGATGCAGGACCAGGCGCCTGCCTCCGTGCCCACGCCGGACGCGGGCACGCCGTTGCTCAGCGTGGTGGTGCTGGTGCAGTCCACGGCCTCGGCCTGGAGCCGCCGCTCCGGCGGCGGGCCCTTCTCCGCCACCGGCGCCTGCTCGACGGTGTCGCCCGCCGGCGCCTCGATGGCGCCCGCTTCCGGGGCTCCCGCGGGCAGCTCCAGCTCCGCACCGCAGCCCGTCAGGGCACACGTCAGCCACACCGCCGCCAAAGACTTCCATCCAAGAGCGCTCAAGAGGTTCCTCGGTCCGTGAGAATGCGTGTCACCCGAGGCGGCGAGAGCGTATCGCGTCGTCGCCGTCTCCTCGGATGGTGCGCAAGCTATCAGGCGTGTCTGACATTCCCGGTGGAGACTGCCTTTACCGGGTGGACGCGGCGGAGTGGCTTCGCGACGGGGCGGGCGCGTGCCCGCGCACATCCTTCGCGCTACTCGCAGGTGGCGAGGAGCGGCTCGCCGTGCTCCTGGCACCAGCGGCGGTAGGTCTCCAGGCGGTCCGCGGATGACACGCGCTTGAGGACCTGGCCGTCGTCGCCCAGGTACTCGATGGCACCCCTCACGGTGATGTGCAGGACCACCGGCTCGTCGCCCACGACCTGCCAGCTGTCGACGTTGCCGGCCGGCTCATGGACATACGTTCCCGGGCCAATCACCTCGCCGGTGTCGAGCAGCTGGCGGCGCCCGGAGAGGTTGAAGCCGTGCACCTCGCCGGTGTGGCGGTGCCGGGGGATGCGGGTGCCGGGCTCGAGGCGGAAGAGGTACATCCAGCCGTCGCGGAAGAAGCGCAGCGGCTTGAACGCGAGCCCCGGTGGACCCATGGGGATCCACGGCATGCGTTCGGAGTCGATGGGGTGGGAGGCGGAGGCGGAAGCGGTCATGCCGGCAGGATGCTTCTCGGCTGGCCCGGTGAGGGGGCCAGGATTGGCGAATTCCATCGGGCCAATCCGTGGGAGCATGCGGCATGGACCTTCACGTGGAGCTCCGGGGTCGCCGGGACCTGGCCGGGCAGATCTACCGGGGGCTGCGCGCGGCCATCCTGGACGGGCGCCTGCGGCATGGGGAGCGGCTGCCGCCCACCCGCGAGCTGGCCCTGCGCCTGGACGTGGCGCGCAACACGGTGGGCGTGGCGTATGAGTGGCTCACCGCCGAGGGGCTCATCGCGGGGCGCACGCGGGCGGGGAGCTTCGTCCAGGGG
>JAFADT010000642.1 GCA_023424585.1 Pseudomonadota bacterium | reverse complement strand
GCCCTGGACGACGCGCGCCCCGAGCTGCGCACCGTCACCATCGAGGACGTGCGCTTCTCCCGCTTCATCCGCGTGAAGCCCGGAGGCCAGCAGCCCCTGCGCGCCGAGTGCACGCCGCTCACCGACGCCCCGGGCCAGCACAGCGTGCAGGTGAAGCTCACCGGCGACGTCGTCCATGCCTCCGGCGTCGTGCTGGAGCGCGACCTCGTCTACGCCGAGGCCCGCTTCACGCTGACGGCGGAGCCCCCCAGGGCCTCGCCGCGGCTGGAGGCGGCCCGCGCTTCGGGCCACGGCGTGGCCGCGCATGATCCGCACTGCACCTCGGGCTCGCCCATCGAGCTGCGCCGGATGTTCGACTGCCTGGAGGAGATCCGCCTGGAGCAGGACGCCCGCTTCGCGAGGCTCGGGCTGCCGGAGACACCTCGGGAGGCGGGCCACGGTGTGCCGGCGCTCGTGCTGGACGCGGCCCTGCGCCTGAGCGCGATGCACGTGGAGGGCGTGTCCAATGACGTGTTCGCGCCCGTGGGCGTCCAGCGGGCCACGTTCGACCGGGACCTGGTCGCGCACGGCGCCAGCGCCCCACGCCGCCTCACTTTGAAGGCGCTCGCCCCCCGCGTGGAGGGAGCGCTGCTCCAGTGCGGCACCGCGGCGGCGCATGACGAGACCGGCCGCCTGCGGATGCTCGTCGAAGGCGGCGTCGCCCGCCCCATGGCTTGAACCCCCTTCACGTCCAGGCAACCGCCATGACTGACTCCTCTTCGTCCCTTCCCCTCTCCCCGGATGACGCCAGACGGCTCCGCTCGGAGCTGCGCCGCGTGCTGCCCCCGGAGGCCTTCGAACGACAACCCCTGCGCGGCATCGTCGCGCTCTGCCTCGTGCCGGTGGAGGCGGCGCTCCTCTGGGTGCTGGGCACGTGGACGCTGCCCTCCTGGGCGTGCCTCCTCATCGCCATCGCGCTGGGCCAGCTCATCACCGCCGTGGGGCTCGCCGCGCATGAGGCCCTGCACCACTCGGTGTTCCACAGCCGGCGGTGGGAGACCCTGCTGGGCTGGGTGGGCTTCGCGCCCTTCCTGGTGACGCCGGGCAACTGGCGGGCCTGGCACGTCCAGGCCCACCACGGCGCCGCCAACGTCCTCCTGCGAGACCCGGACATCCTCCCTCGCAGGGCGGACTGGCACACCCAGGGGTTCGCGAAGCTGTTCCACGCCATGTCCCCCGGCTCCGGACACTGGCTGAGCTTCATCAGCTTCAGCGTCTTCTTCACCGCGCAGGGCCAGGCCTTCCTCTGGCACCACTGCCGGCTGCCCGCGTTCCAGCACGTGCACCTCCACCGCGTGCGGGAGCGCGCGCTCACGCTGCTCGTCACCGCGGGCTGGGTGGCGCTCGGGTGGGCCCTGGGCCCCCGGGCCGCGCTCTACGGACTGGTGCTCCCGCTGCTCATCGGGAACGTCACGTTGATGATCTACATCGCCACCAACCACTGGATGCAGCCCGCGTCCGAGGAGACGGACAACCCCTTCGTGAACACCGCCAGCGTGGAGACCCACCCGCTGATGAACTGGCTCCACTTCAACTTCAGCTACCACCAGGAGCACCACATCTTCCCGGCGCAGAGCCCGAAGTACGCCCCGCTCCTGCGCAAGCACCTGCGCGAGCTGAGCCCCCGAGCGTCCATCGTCTATCCCCACCTGCACGCCCTGCGCACGCTGTACCGGCGCCCGGCGCTCTACTCCGCGGATGGTCAGACGCTGATGGGCCGGGACGGCACACCGGCGCTCAGCACCTCGGAGCTGCGCCACCGGCTCGAGTCCCCTTGAGCCGTCAGGTGCGCGACACTGCCCCACGGACGGACGCCCGTGGGGCAGGCGGGCGACAGGGACTGCGCCCACAGGGGGGACTCCCCTGGATGGGAACCTTCCCCACCCTTCTGCCAACGGAGGAGAAGGATGCGCACGGAGTCGGTGACAGGCGGACCCCGGGGGGATGCCCCCTCAAGGGCGGAGTCCCTCCACGCGGCGAAGGTGGAGGCCATCGCCCGGCAGCTGCGGCGACGGAAGGGAAGCGGCCCCGCGTCCTTCAAGAAGAAGTCCCCGCCCCACAGCGTGCCCAAGCGGTTCGATGCCCGGCGGCGCGACGAGAAGGTGGACCTGGGGGACCTGGATCAACTCCTCGACATCGACACCGTGGGGCTGACCTGCACGGCGGAGCCCGCCGTCACCTTCGACGCAGTGGTGCGCGCGACGCTGCCGCACGGGCTCATCCCGTACATCGTCCCCGCGCACAAGACCATCACGCTCGGGGGCGCCATCGCGGGGTGCTCCATCGAGTCCATGTCCTTCCGCCAGGGCGGCTTCCACGACACCTGCCTGGAGTACGAGGTCATCACCGCCAGGGGCGACGTGCTGCGCTGCTCACCGCGCGAGGACCCGCTCCTCTTCCAGATGATGCACGGCTCGTTCGGGACGCTGGGCATCCTGTCGAAGGTCCAGTTCAAGCTCGTCCGCTGCGCGCCCTACGTCCGGGTGACGAACGAGACGCACACCTCCCTGGAGTCCTTCCAGCAGGCCATCTGGCACCACTTCCAGGACCCGGGCGCGGACTACCTGGACGGGCAGATCTTCTCTCCCACGAAGCACGTGCTGTGCGTGGGCCACTTCGTGGACCGGGCGCCCTACGTCCACCGCTACGACTGGCTCACGGCGTACTGCGAGAGCATCCCGCGCCGGAGCGAGGACTACCTCACGACGTACGACTACCTCTTCCGCTACAACCGCGGCGTCACGCACGCCAGACCGAGGAACCTGCTGGCGCGGGCGCTGTTCGGAAAGCTCATCCACTCCGACAGCGTGCTGCGGACGGCCAACCGCTTCACCCAGCTGCTGCCGAAGAAGGACCCGCCGGTCATCGTGGACGTGTTCGTCCCCTTCTCGCGCGCGGCGGACTTCATGGACTGGTACCACCGCGAGCTGCGCCACTATCCCCTGTGGTGCGTGCCCTTCCGCCGGACGCGCGACTACGAGTGGCTGACGCCCCGGTGGTGGTCCGGCATGAAGGACCCGCTGTTCCTGGACCTCGCGGTGTACGGCATGAAGCAGCCGCCGGGCCGCAACGTCTACAAGGAGCTCGAGGACGAGCTCCAGCGCGTCAACGGCACCAAGACGCTCATCTCCTACAACTACTACGACGAGGAGACCTTCTGGAGCGTCTGGAACAAGGAGACCTACCAGGCCGTGAAGCGGCGCACGGACCCGGACAACCTCTTCCGGGACCTGTACGTGAAGACGTGCAAGGCGGCGCTCGGCCTCTAGGCCGTGTCCGCAAATAATTCGAGCGGAGGCGGGTGTTAGGAGTGCATGAGCCGAGGAGAGCTGACAGACGCCCAGTGGGAGCGGCTGGCAGGACTGCTGCCGCCCCAGAAACCCGCGCGGGGCCGTCCGAACAAAGACCACCGCGAAGTGCTCGACGGAATCCTCTGGGTCCTGCGCACGGGAGCCCCCTGGCGTGACGTGCCTCGGGAGCAGTTCGGCAGTTGGAAGACGCTCAGCAGCCGCTTCTACCGCTGGCAGGAGGCAGGCATCTGGGCGCGGGTGCTGCGGCAGTTGCAGGCCGAAGCGCACGAGGATGAGCGCCTGGACTGGACGCTGCACTTCCTGGACGCCAGCGTCATCCGCGCCCACCAGCACGCAGCCGGCGCACGCGGCACGCCGGTAAAAGGGGGGAGGCCGAAGCGCTGGGCCGCAGCCAGGGCGGCTTCTCTACCAAGCTGCACGTCCGGGCGGAGGGCCAGGGCAGGCCGCTCGTCTTCGAGCTGACAGCAGGTCAGCGCCATGAGACGCAGGCCTTCGAGGCACTGATGACGGGCGGCAGCGTGCCGAGAGCGCACTCGCCGGGGGCGCCACGTCGCTTGCCCGATGCCCTCGCGGCGGACAAAGGCTACAGCTACCCCAGCCTGCGCGCCTAGTGCCGCGAACATGGGGTGCACGCCATCATCCCCACTCGCTCGGACCAGCCCCGGCAACGCGCCTTCCAGCGCACGGCCTACCGCAAGCGCTGCCGGGTGGAGTGTCTCTTCAATCGATTGAAGCAGAACCGGCGGGTGGCGACGCGCTATGAGAAGCGCGCTGCCAACTACCTGGCGATGGTCCATATCGCCTCCATCCGCCTCTGGCTCTAATTTGCGGACACGGCCTAGGTGCTACCGGCGCGCCTGGGGCACGCCGTCCTCGCCGTACAGGTAGCCCTGCAACGGCTTCACCGCGAGCTCCGAGCGCTTCAGCGACTCCAGCGCGCCCACCGCCATGCGCGCCGCCTGCACCGTCGTGTAGTACGGCACCGAGTGCATCAGCGACTCGCGCCGGATGGAGAAGCTGTCCGCGATCTCCTGCTTGCCGAAGGTGGTGTTGATGACCAGCACGATCTCCCCGTCGACGATCTTGTCGACGATGTTCGGCCGCCCCTCCTTCACCTTCTGCACCCGCTGCGACTCGATGCCCTTCGTCGCCAGGTAGGCGTGCGTGCCCGACGTCGCCGTCAGGCTGAAGCCCAGCGACCGCAGGCGCCGCGCCAGGTCCACCACCGCCGGCTTGTCCTCGTCCTTCACGGAGATGAACACCCGGCCGCCCTTGGGCAGCTTCACCCCCGCCGCCAGCTGGCTCTTCGCGAACGCGGACGCGTAGTCCTCCGCCAGGCCCATGACCTCGCCCGTGGACTTCATCTCCGGGCCCAGGATCACGTCCACCCCGGCGAAGCGCGCGAACGGGAAGACGCTCTCCTTCACCGCCACGTGCCGGAACTCCGGCTCCTCCGTGCGGCCCAGCTCCTTCAGCGTCTTGCCCACCATGCAGAGCGCCGCGATCTTCGCCATCGGCACGCCCGTCGCCTTGGAGATGAACGGCACCGTGCGGCTGGCGCGCGGGTTCACCTCCAGGATGTAGATGTTCTTCCCCTGGATGGCGAACTGCACGTTCATCAGCCCCACCACCCCCAGCTCGCGCGCCATCGCGATGGCCTGGTCCTTCATCCGCTCCACCAGGTCCGGCGACAGCGAGTGCGGCGGCAGCGTCGCCGCCGCGTCACCCGAGTGCACCCCCGCCTCCTGGATGTGCTCCAGCACGCCGCCAATCAGCACCTGCCCCGTGCGGTCCGCCACCAGGTCCAGGTCCACCTCGATGGCGTCCTTCAGGAAGCGGTCAATCAGCACCGGGTGCTCCGGCGACGCGCTCACCGCCTCGCGCATGTAGCGCTCCAGGCTGGCCGCGTCGTAGACCGTCTCCATCGCCCGCCCGCCCAGCACGTACGACGGACGCACCATCACCGGGTAGCCAATCCGCTCGGCCACCTTGAAGGCCTCCGCGTGGCTGCGCGCGACGCCGTTCTCCGGCTGCCGCAGCCCCAGCTTCTCGATCAGCTTCGCGAACTTCTCGCGGTCCTCCGCCCGGTCGATGGCGTCCGGCGACGTGCCCAGGATGGGCAGCCCCGCCT
>JAFADT010000510.1 GCA_023424585.1 Pseudomonadota bacterium | reverse complement strand
GCATGGCCCACCTGCTGGCCCATGGGACCTCGCGCGAGGCGCAGGGGACTGCCCGCGCGCTGGGCGTGCTGCCCTACAGCAGCAGCAGCTTCGAGCGGGTGGGGCATGCGGTTGGCGCGCTGTACGGGGAGGGGCGTGTGCGCGTGGAGGCAGCTCTGGCCGAAACGCTCGCGGTGCCCGAGGACGCGCACAGCATCAGCGTCAGCTTGGACCGGGTGGCCTTGCCCATGGAGGAGCCGAAGGCTCGGCCCGTGGGGCGACCTCGACGCGGCGCCGCGAAGAGGCCCGTCGACGTCGTCTGGCGCATGGCCTACGTGGCCTGTCTGACCTTCCATGACGCGAAGGGCGAGGCCCTTTCCACCCTGCGCTACGGGCGCATGCCGGCCAGGGGTGGCAAGGAGCTGGCCCGGCGGCTGGCCCTCGACGTGGAAGCCCTCCTGGGCCAGCTTCCCTCCTTGCACGTGGTAGTCCTCACCGACGGTGCCCCGGAGTTGCACACGCTGCTCGACGAGGCCCTCGCCTCGCACGCGGCCACGGCCAGGTCCGTCGTGCGCCTGGTGGACTTCTGGCACCTCATGGAGAAACTCGGCGCGGCGGCGCTGCTGCTGGCGCCCTCGAAGCAGGAGGCCGCGGCCCTGCGTGAGAAGTGGAAGCTGATGCTTCTCAACCAACCTGGCGCCGTCTGGAAGCTGGTGCGGGTGCTGGGCGCCTCGGGCAAGCGCGACGACGGGCTCGCCGACGGCCGCCCTGTCCACGAGGCCCTCACCTACCTGGAGAACCACGGCGAACGCATGCACTACGCCGATGCCCGTGCAGCGGGGCTGCCTATCGGCAGCGGCAACGTGGAGGCCACCTGCAAATCGCTCGTGGCCCTGCGCATGAAGCGCGCCGGCAGCCGCTGGAAAGAGCAGTCCGGTCAGGAGGTGCTCGACCTCCGTGCCCTGGTGCTCTCCGCGCGCTGGGACGCCGCCATGGCTCTCACGCTCGCCCCCCTGCGTGCTCAGGTCCACCGGACTGCGTGCTCAGGATGGGAGCCAGACCCCGGCCACCTGCGCCTCCAATTCCGCGATGCGCGCATCCTTGGGGTCGAGTTCCGCCACGAGTGGTGGTGTGTCACGCCATAGCCGCCACCGTCGAGCGCCGTCCCGCCCACCGTCCGATGCCCGGCAGTCCCTTCAAGCAAGCACCAGCTGGTGAACGGTTACGTCGTTTCTTTTTTGCGCTCTCGCTCGCCTTCCCTGCGCGAGCCTTTTTCCACTTGTACCGCACCGGATTGTTGGGACACCAGGTTGGTTGTAATCAGGCCGCCTGCTTCTACTGAATCAGCTCCCACCGACCCTGACGCCGGCATCGGCGCGAACCCGGACGACGGGCTCCCCCGGAAGGACGAGGGGTGTTCGCAGGCCGGTGGCGGGCTGTCGGTGCTGGGCGCCCTCGCGGCCCTGCGCCTCTGGCGACGCCGGGCGGCGTGACCGTGTCCCACCCTCCCGGGCCCGCGTGTCTCAAGGCCATGACGACACGCGACTGGAAGGCCCTGGCGGTGGTGGGAACGCTCATGGTGGGAGGAGCCCTGGCCCTCCCCGCATCGGCGGACGCATGCGTCGCGCCCAACTGCCTGGTGGACGTCCGCTTCCCGCTGCCCGAGGACGGAGGGCCGGTCCCCGCGAACGTCCCGGGGCTGGTGGTGGTGCCACCGCTCCTGGAGAGCACGGACGTCTCCACCCTCCGGCTGACCCAGGCGGATGGCGTGGAGGTGCCCTTCACGCTGGCGGAGGGCGCCCGCAAGACGCACGTCGTGATCCCGAAGTCGCCGCTCGTGCCGGGCACGGCGTACCGCATCGAGGCGAAGGGCCTCTGCCAGTACCAGGAGACGCAGACGCAGTCCGCGACCTTCACCGCGGGCCCGGAGCTGCCCCTGCCCAAGACCCTGGGCACGCTGAGCGTGGACCCGCCGGGCTGGGACACGTTCCCCGTGTTCGGGGACTCGAACTGCGGAAGCCCGGGGTCGGGCGAAGCCACCACGCTGCGCTTCACCCCGTCACCGGAGCTGGTGCCGTTCCTGCCCTGGGTGCACTGGACGGTGGAGGTGGACGGCCAGCCCTGGTCGTCCAGCAACCATCATGGGCTGACGTCGAAGGGCGAGGACAACCCGGACAGCCACCTGTACGAGTACAACCGGCAGCTGCTGTTCCTCTACTCGGCCTGCACATGGAGCGACCCGCCGCCGCCCGGCGAGGGACTCTCTCCTGGACGCCACCAGGCCACGCTTCGGGGAACGCTGGAGCACGCGGACCTGGCGCTGCCGCCGCTGAGCGTGGACTTCGAGCTCGGCTGCCGGAGGTGCCTGAGCGGAGGCTGCGCCGACGGCGGCCCCATCGACCCGTCCCCCCTCCCCCTCCCCGAGCCGTCCAGTGACGGCTGCACCCAGGCGGGAGGGGGCCTGACGGTGCTGGGGCTCCTGGCCGCGCTGCGGCTCTCGCGCCGGAGGAAGTAGCGCTCCAGGAGCGCGGCGGGTGGCCTCGTCCTGGAGGGGACGCGATGGCGGACCGGCCATGGGACGGCACGTTCAACCGACCTCACGCGCGAGCGAGGGATGAGCAAGTCGAAGCAGCCCCCGAGGTCGCCGCCGAAGTCCAGGCGCTCGACGTCAGCGATGAGGCGCTGGCCCGGGAGGCCGAGCAGTTCATCAAGGACCACCCCCGCCCCAAGGGTCAGGATGCCTCGGCCTCGGATGCGCTGGAGAAGCGCATCAACGCAGCGGATCCCGACCAGGTCCTTCAAGCGCTCGAAGACCTCCGGAAGGAGGGCGTGAAGATGGACTCCACTCCGGACTTCGAGGAGCGGCTGGACAAGAAGTTGGAGGGGCTGCCCGCGGCGCCGAAGCAGGCCGCTGCGGCCGACGTCGAGCCCCTCGCGCTCGGGCCCGCTGAGCTCAGGCTCTGTCTTTCCTTCAAGAGCTTCTGCGCCACGTCGTTCGCGCTCGCCAAGGTCGCTGAGCGCAAGGCGAAGCACTACGGAAAGATGCACAACGGCAAGGGAGACGCGTTCAAGCACGCCTACTGGAGCGCGCTGATGACGCTCTATCTGACGGAACCCTGGGCCAAGGCCCTCGGCAACGCGCACGAGGCGAGACCCAAGAACCCCAAGAGGCACAGGAGGCCCGCATGGGCAAATGGCTCGCAATCGGCGTCGCGCTTGGGATTCCCCTGGGAGTCGCCCTGGGAAACATCGGCTTCGGCATTGGGATTGGCCTCGGCCTGGCGCTACAGCTCGCGCAAGAGAGACGTGGAGGAGGCGGGCGCCGAAGCCACCAATAGGGTAGGAGGGGTACACGGCGACCGTGGCTCTGACTCACCAGCCGTGGGTGACGGTCAGGCTTCATCGTCCGGCAGGAGTGTCCGGAGAAACTCGTCGTCGGGACCGAGCGGACGCCAGCCAGCGGGGGGAGGGTTGGCGAGAAGCGCATTCCCTGCCCGGTCAACCCGCGCCCTGTGGGTTACAGGGGTATAGGCGAACCACGACCCGAGCCCCATCGCAACCTCTCCGCGAGTTGCATCGTCCAGCACGTCCGGCCAGCCATTCGGAAACCTCTCGGCCAACTCGCGCACGAGGACATCACGAACCAAGCGCGTGATCTGCTTGTGCTGCTCCGCCTCGTACATCAAGCCGCTTAGAAGCTGCACGGCAGCAACGTCGTTGCCCAGCTCGTCGGCCAGGACGTACAGCGGAACAGCAGGGCGCGCTTCGGCAAAGGCGCTGAGTGAGCCGAAGCCCCGTTCACGAACCCTGTCGTACAGGCGTGCCTTGATGTCGCCCCGCCAGGCCTCTCCACCACTCATCGTCCTCCCCCAGAAGTGAAGTTCATGGGGATTCGGTAGTTCCGCATATGCCTCGCGACCTCCTTCAAGATCCCATCCCGCGTCAACATCCGGCCGGCTCTCGTCTCAGCCTGAAGTAGCGCATCCATGATCATCCGATTCCACTCGCCGGGCCAGATGCGTCCCAGCTTCCAGTTCCCCCCGCCGTGAATGGCCTCGTGGTGGGCCTGTTCCAGCCGGACGCAGAACTGGTCAATGTCCATGTCGCCCTTGAAGCCGCGCCGCTCGAACCACTCGCGGTGCTCCTGCGGCAACACGTGGTGCTTGGGCGCGTCGGACATGCCCGTCACCTGCATGCCGCGCACCTCGGGGCTGTCCCCCAGCGCGTCGCGCACACCCTTGGGCAGGTCCTGATGCGCCTGGGCCATCGTGACCTGTCCGCCATGAATGAGGACGGCCGCGCTGGCGGCAGGTACGGAGATGACGCCTGCATGCACGAGCCTTCGCATCAGCTCCACCCACTCGGCGGAGACCACCAGCCGCGAGCCTGCCATCACCCCACCCGAGCTCATCACGAGGCCGACGCCGAGCGTCGCAGGGGCCGAGGGTGGCACGCGCG
>JAFADT010000493.1 GCA_023424585.1 Pseudomonadota bacterium | reverse complement strand
GTCCCTGCATCCGAGTTCGTGCCCGGGGTGGGGTTTTCAAGGGGGGGAATCTCCAGGCAGGCCGGGAGCAGCGCGAGCAGGAGCAGCAGATTGCGTGGGTGAATTACTCGGGGGTTGGGCATGGGGGCGCGTTCTGCAAGGTGGGGTCCGTTCCGGTCCCGAGTGAGAAGACTGCCATGCTCGTCCGAGGAACAGGACAGGTGTCCGGGCCGGGAGGCGCTGGAAACACGTCTGCCCGCCGCCCCTGGACTTCAGGTGGGGACGCGCGGGCAGGGGATTTACCGCGAAGGCCGCTGACTACTTCTTCTTGCGGTTCTTCTTCTTGTTCTCCTTCTCCTTCTTGCGCCGCTCCTTGATGGCGTCGCGGTCGTCCGGCTTGCTCACGGACGGAGGCGCGTAGCCCATCAGGCGGGCCTTGGCCATCGCGGCCTGACCCATGGGCGGCGTGTAGCCCGGGGCGATCTGCGGCAGCTGCATGGGCATACCCCCCATGCCCCCCATCCCCGCCATGGCCTTCTCCAGCGCCTTCGGGTCCTTCCCCAGCATGCTGCCCAGGTCCATGTTCTTCATCTGGCTCAGCTGCCCCAGCTGCTTGAAGCCGGGGATGCGGCCCAGGAGGCCCGGGTTCTGGCCGATGGTGCCCATCACCTGCTGCATCATCCCGAACTTCTGCAGGAGCTCGCGGACCTCCTCGGGCTTGCGGCCGCTGCCCTTGGAGATGCGGTTGATGCGGCTGGCGTTGATGATGTCCGGACGCAGGCGCTCCTTCTGCGTCATCGAGTCGTACATCGCCTCGATCTTGGTGAGCTCCTTCTCGTCCGGGTTCAGATGCTCGGTGAGGTCGCCGAAGAGGGGGAACTTCTCCAGCAGGTCCTTCAGCGGGCCCATCTTGCGGACCATGCGGATCTGCTCGACGAAGTCCTTCATCGAGAACTGGCCGGAGAGCAGCTTGCGCGCGTCGTCCTCGGCCTTCTTCTCGTCGACGACCTTCTCGAAGTCCTTCATCAGGCCGACGATGTCGCCGAAGCCCAGGATGCGGCCCGCGAGGCCCTCCGGACGGAACTCCTCCAGCTTGTCCATCGACTCGCCCATGCCGAGGAACTTGATGGGCTTGCCCGTTACTTCCTTGATGGACAGCGCCGCGCCGCCTCGCGCGTCACCGTCCAGCTTCGTCAGGATGAAGCCGTCCAGCGTCAGGCGCCGGTCGAACTCGGCCGCCGTGCGCACCGAGTCCTGGCCGATCATCGCGTCGCACACGAGCAGGATGGTGTCCGGCTGCACGTTGGACTTGATGGACTCCAGCTCCGTCATCAGCGTCTCGTCGATGGCGAGCCGGCCCGCCGTGTCGATGAGCACCACGTCGCACTGCTGCTCGCGCGCGGCCGCGTAGCCCCGCTTCGCCAGCTCGGGCGGCTGCACGCCGGGCTCGTGGTAGACGGGGACCTTCAGCCGCTCGCCCAGCACCTTGAGCTGATCCACGGCGGCCGGGCGGTAGATGTCCGCCGCGACCAGCAGCGGCTTGCGCCCCTCCTGGAGGAGCCGGCTGGCGAGCTTGCCCGTGGTCGTCGTCTTACCGGAGCCCTGGAGGCCCACCATCATGATGCCGGACAGCTGGCCCTTGGGCTTCAGGTGGAGGCTCGTGTCCACCGGGCCCATCAGGGCCTCCAGCTCGTCGTGGCAGATCTTGATGAAGTGGTCCATCGCGCTGACCTTGCGCTTCTGACCCCCCGCGTCCGTGACGGTCGTCTGCACCACCTCGCCCACGGCCTTCTCGCGGACGCGAGCGACGAACTTCTTCACCACGTCGAAGGCGACGTCGGCCTCCAGCAGGGAGACGCGGATGTCGCGCAGCGACTCGTCCACCAACTCGGGGGTGAGTTCGCTCTTGCCGGCGAGGCGGTTCTTGGCGGCCCGGAAGCCCTTGGTGACGGTCTCAAGCATGAGGGGCGCTTTATAACAGCGGCCCGCCGGATGCGACGCCCACGGAGGTCCCGGCCGTCCAGCAGTGGAGGAATCGAGGGTCTTTGCCCCCCAGGACCGGGCCCCGCCCCCCTCCCAGGGGTCAGCCCGCCACGGTGGGACGGGCCCGGGCGAGGGTCCCCCCTCCCGTGCCCGCGATGTCCGGCAGCGCCTCCGGGCACCCGAGCGCCGTGCTCAGCACCTTCAGCAACACGCGTGACTTCAGGAGCATCTCATCCAGCTCCCCGGCCGGGTCCGAAAGGGCGATGATGGCCCCGCCCGTGCCGATGCTCACCTCGTCGGGCCTCACCACCGCCGTGCGGATGACGATGTTCAGGTCCGCCGCGCCGGTGGCGGAGAGGAAGCCGATGGCGCCCGAGTACACCCCCCGGGCCTCTCCCTCCAGCCGGTCGATGAGCTCCATCGTGCGCAGCTTGGGCGCGCCCGTCATGGAGCCGCCGGGGAAGGCCGCGCGCACCGCGTCCACCGCCGTGAGGCCTTCACGCAGCCGGCCGCGGATGGTGCTCACGAGCTGGTGCACCGTGGCGTAGGACTCCACGTCCATCAGCCGGGGGACGTGGACCGTGCCGATCTCGCACACCCGGCCCAGGTCGTTGCGCACCAGGTCCACGATCATCAGGTTCTCCGCCCGGTCCTTCTCCTGCGAGCCCAGGTGCTGGCGAAGGCGCTCGTCCTCCTCGGGCGTGGTGCCGCGCCGGAGGGTGCCCTTGATGGGCTTCGACTCCACCCACCGCTCGTGGTCCACGCGCAGGAAGCGCTCCGGCGAGGAACAGGCGATGCCCAGCGTGCCCAGCCGCAGGTACGCGGCGTAGGGCGCCGGGTTCATCCGCCGCAGCACCCGGTACAGCGCCAGGGGCTCCACCCGGGCGCGGGCGACCACCTTGTTGGTGAGGCAGACCTCGTAGGTCTCTCCGTCGTGGAGCTGCTCCAGGCAGTGCCCGATGTCCGCCAGGTACGTGGCGCTGGCCCTGGCGAGGTGCACGGGGAAGGGGGCCCCAGGGGCCGTCACCCCTGGCTCCAGCGGGGGGAGGGTGCGCAGGGCGGACTCCGTGGCGTCGAACCACTCGCGGACCCGGGGAGCTTCGTCACCAGGGGCGAGCGCCACCAGGTACAGCTCGTGCTCGGCGTGGTCCCACACCAGCAGGCGGTCCGCCAGCACCAGCCCGGCGTCGGGATCTGGCGAGGCGTGGGGGGCGCTCGCGCCGCAGTCGTGCTTCAGCTCGTAGCCCAGATAGCCCACGAAGCCGCCCTGGAAGTCGAAGGGCAGGTCGGCCCGCTCCGCGCCCAGCCGCGCCAGCTCCCGCTGGAGGTGGCCGAACAGCTCCGTGGCGTGTTCCTCGGTGCCGTCCGCACGGGTCACGGTGAGGCGGCGCGGATTCACCTGGTAGTGGAGGACGGCGGCGTGGGGACCGCTGGCGTCCCCCATGAACGAGAAGCGTGACAGGCCAGCTTCGACACGGCTGCTGTCCAACCAGAAGGCGTGCTCGCTTCGGGCGTACAGCGCCACGAAGGTCTGCTCGGGAGAGACGTCGAGCCGCAGCTTCCGGTGGTGGACGCGGAAGCCCTCTGGCGGTGGGAGGGTCGGCTGGGGTGGTTGCTCCTGGGGCGCTTCAGGGGGTCGAGGGGAACGGCGGGCGTGGTGCTCTTGGCTCAGGCGGATGAAGTTGGCGAGGAGCCGGCGGCCGTGCGGGGTGGCGATGGACTCCGGATGGAACTGGACGCCCCAGCGCGGGAGGGAGGCGTGACGCAGGGCCATGAGGACGCCATCGGAGGTCCAGGCGGTCTCGACCAGCGCCTCGGGCAGTGGCCGGGCGAGGCAGAGGGAGTGGTAGCGGACCACCGGGAAGTCCTGCGGAAGGCCCTGGAAGAGGTCCGTCTCCGTGTGCCGTATGGGGCTCAGCCGCCCGTGCATGACCTCCGGTGCGTGCTGGATGCGCGCGCCATGGACGTGGCCCAGCCCCTGATGGCCCAGGCATACGCCCAGGATGGGGACGTCGGCTTCGACGAGCGCATCGCGGCAGACGCCGAAGTCCGCCGGGTGGTCGGGGCGGCCAGGACCTGGGGAGAGGACGATGTTGTCGAACGCGAGCCCACGCAGCTCCCGCCATGACCGCTCGTCGTTGCGCACGACGAGGGGCTCGGTCCCTCCGACCTCCGCCAGCAGCTGGAAGAGGTTGAACGTGAACGAGTCGTGGTTGTCGATGAGGAGCGTCCGCTGCCGCACGGCGCGCACCTTACCTTCGGAGGCTCGCGACAGGTCGCTCTCCGGTGCGTTTCGAGCACGGCTGCAAGGAGGCCGTCCTTGGCGGCCCAAGGAAGAGGGGACATCCCGGCATGCGCGGGCGCCTCACCTGGGCTGCCAGGTCTGCTATCTTTCCCTTCCATCGCACGAGTGGCGGAACTGGCAGACGCAGCGGACTTAAAATCCGCTGACTCGCAAGGGTCGTCCGGGTTCGATCCCCGGCTCGTGCACTTCTTCGGTCAGTTGTTACAGGTGGTTGGCGGCAGCCTGGGCCTGTGTTGCACGGATGTCGCACGCTGGCGCAAGGGGCTGGTCAAGGACACTGACCACGCCGCCCTCCACGTGTCAGGGCTCAGGGCGGCGTAGCGCATCGTCATTTCGATCGTGGAAGGGCAGATCCATTCCTGAACGACCTTGAGCGGAGCGCCGCGTATGGCGAGGTGACTTCCGTAGCTGTGGCGCAGGTCATGCCAGCCGATTGGCTCCACTTCGCGGGTGAGGCCTGCCGCTCGGAGGGCACGGCCGGTCCTACAGTTGTGGTCCGGCAGGCTCGGCAGTCCTCCTCCTAGTGAAGGAGATGCGCTCGACTTCGAGCAGGGAGCGGCCGACGCGCGGAGAGTGTCCGACCGCCACCGCCTGCGCGGTGGCAATCTTCGTCAATGCGTTGTTCATGTTACGTGGTCCCTTCAGCTTGGGTTTCGTCAGCGGCGAAGTGCCCTGCTCCGCAACGTCAATGCATACGGGTTCTGGGAGCGGTGGGCGAAGCTGAGTCAACGCGCAGCGAGACGGGTTGACGTGTCAGTTCCCGCGGCTGACGTGTCAACGGGCATGCTACATAGGGACTTTGCTCCTTCGAGCGGTCTTGACCCTGCCGAAGGCGGAGCGGCATGGTTCCTGCTCCGTGTTTCGGTGTCGTCACAGGAGCGAATCAATGAGAATGAATGTTGCGGCAGTCGCGGTGGTCTCGATTCTGTTTTTCTCCGCAGAGGCCTGGGCTTCAGATCAGGCGGACCCGGCGTGGACAAATGCCGGGAACCTCGCCTGCACCAAGGCGGCGGGAAGGCCCGCCAAGGTCGTCCCTGATTGGTCGGTGGTTGATGTCGAGAAGTGCATGGTCGACTGCAAGGCGACCGATGGGGGCACACTCAAGGCGACGCTGCCTGACGGGGCTCCTTGTATCAAGTATATGATTGTCACTCCGCCCCCTCGTCCGGTGAAGGGGAAATGCAGCAAGAGTCAATGCAAGACATAGCCGGTAGGCTGTTGAAGGAGCCCGGTTCGTAGG
>JAFADT010000490.1 GCA_023424585.1 Pseudomonadota bacterium | reverse complement strand
CGCGGCGCTGAAGCGCCGGTAGTCAGCAGCACGGCAAGACGACGCAGCGCGAACGCCGCCCGTTTCCGGTCCTCCGGAAGCGAGGCGGCGTTTTCGTATGGCCAACCCATCCTCGACGTGAAGGGTCATGCCTTCTTCGCTCGCCTCCGTCGACATGTCTTGGATGTGCCACCCTGGACCGACATGGGCATGCATCAATATCGACATGGATGCCGTTCAATGGCTCAAGTTCAACATCACTTTCTGACCAGCGAGACACGGCAACCGTTCTCTCTCCACAGCGAGAAGTCAGGTAGCCTCGCTAGCGCATGCCCTCCTCGCGTCGTTCGTTCCCTTGGCTCGCAAAGCTCACCAGCTTCCTGCTAGCGCTCATCCCCCTCCAGGTCGGAGCCGCCCCCGCGCCTGTAGAACAGCTGGTCGGAATCTGGGGCAGTGAGCGCATCCTCGGCCCGCAGGTCCGAGGCGAACTGACTTTGCTACGCGAAGGGAACTCCTGGCGCGCTCGCATCGCGGGCTTCGACGCTCCGGCCCGGCTCGACGGTCGGAAGGTGTCCGTCGTCCTGCCCGGCGGTCAGGGCGAGCTTCGAGCCACGATCGCGAAGAACAACCAGAGCATCACCGGCCACTGGATCCAGCCGGGGGTGCTCATGAGCGGCATGAAGTTCGCCAGCCCGGTGGAGCTGCGTGCGCTCCAGCCTGGTGTCTGGCGCGGCAACGTGGCTCCGCTGGAGGACCGGTTCTCGCTGTATCTCGTCGTCCAGAAGCAGCCGGACGGCTCCGTGACGGCATACATCCGCAACCCCGAGCGGAACTTCGGCAACCGGATGCGGTTCCGCGTGGAGCTCCAGGAGCGCACGGTCCGGTTCACGTCCACCCAGGGCGATACCCAATTTGAAGGCACGTTCGACGCGCGAGCCGGACGGCTGTCCCTGCCCTACCCTCCCTTCGGCACGACGTTCGACTTCACCCGCCGCGACCGCGCCCAGGCCGTGGGCCTCTACTCCCGCACGCCTGCCCCGGGCCCCTACGCGTACCAGAAGCCCATCGCGGAGGATGACGGCTGGACCACGGCGACCCCCAACGACGTTGGCATGGACGTCCAGCCACTCCAGCAGCTCGTGCAGCGCATCCTCGACCAGGAGCCCAGCCCGGAGTCCGTGCCCGCCATCCAGGGGCTCCTCGTCGCCCGTCACGGGAAGCTCATCCTCGAAGAGTATTTCCAGGGCTTCGACAAGGAGCGCCCCCACGACCTGCGCTCCTCCTCGAAGTCCTACGCGTCCCTGCTCATCGGCATCGCCCTGGACCAGGGCGCCCCCTTCACCGTGGACACGCCCGTCGTCTCACTCTTCCCCGAGTACAAGGACAAGCTCGCCAACCTGGACGCACGCAAGCGCAAGCTCACCGTCGCGCACCTCATGACCATGTCGACAGGCCTCGCCTGTGACGACAACGACCCGGCGTCCCCCGGCAACGAGGACCGGCTCGAAGACTCCGTACCGGATTGGTACAAGTACACGCTGGACCTCCCCATGGTCCGCGCTCCCGGCGAGAAAGCCGTGTACTGCTCCGCGAACATCAACCTGCTGGGCGGCGTCCTCCGCAACACCACCCACAGGTGGATTCCGGAGCTCTTCACCCAGAACGTCGCCACGCCCCTCCAGATGCGCGGCTACCACCTCGACTTGATGCCCAACGGCGAGCAATACCTGGGCGGAGGCATCTACATGCGCCCCCGTGACGCGCTGAAGCTCGGGCAGCTCTACCTCTCCGGCGGCACCTGGAACGGCAAGCGCGTGATCAGCCAGCGCTGGGTGGAGCGCTCCGTCGCGCACCACGCCACCCTGGAGCCCGGAAGGACCTATGGCTACACCTGGTGGCGCCACGAGCTCCGTGTCGGCGACCACGTGTATTCCGAGTACGAGGCCAGCGGGAACGGCGGTCAGCTCGTGATGGTCGTCCCGGAGCTGGACCTCGTCGTGATGTTCACCGCGGCCAACTACAACCACGTCTCCATCTGGCGGAGGTTCCGCGAGGAGCTGCTCCCGCGCTTCATCATGGCCGCGGCCACCGCGAACGGCCCACCCCTCTGATACTCTTCGCGGCCCCCATGAAACTCCCCTGCGTCCTCCTGCTGACCCTGGCGTGCGTCCTCTGCCTTCCCGCCTGCGGTCCCTATGACTGCTCCCCGGAGAACTGCGCGGACGGGTGCTGCTCCGCGAACAACGAGTGCGTCCGCTATCGCGGCGACTCGGAATGCGGTCCCAATGGCGGCACCTGTGAGGCCTGCGCGGAAGGCAGCGTCTGTCGGCTCGATCAGCGCGCCTGCTACACGGGCGTGATGCGGACCCGCGTGCAGCCCCGCTACGCCGTCATCGCGGACGTCGACCCGGACACGGGCGAGGACTGGGACTCCGATGGCTCGCCGCCCGACGTCGTCGTGGAGATGGACTGCCCCTCCGCCTCCGGGCGCTCGCGCACCGAGGAGGATGAGGACTGGGAGCCCGAGTGGCGCAGCGGGAGCTGCACGGTCATCACGTCCAACCTCCTGCGCCATCCCCTCCAGCTCTCCATCTTCGACAACGACGACTTCACCTTCGATGACGAGTTCGGCGGCCTCTCCTACCAGGTCACCCCCGCCGACCTGAACCTGGGCCGCATCGAGCTCGCCATCCCACCCGTCGTGAAGACGCTCGTCATCGACCTGACCCACAGCTATTCACCGGAGTGAAACACCGGCGGGCGGCCCCCTTCCGAGGACCGCCCGCCGTGGGAACATCCCCCTGCGCTACCGCGCCGCGGACTTGCGGCGCATCAGGAACACGCCCAGGCCCACGCCCGCGGCCCACTTCGCCGCGGCGGCCAGCGGCGTCTTGCTCAGCGCCACCGGGCGGCTCTCGTATTGAGGCTGCGGAGGGATGGGCCGGAAGTCCGTGGCGCCGGGCAGGTTCGCGCCCTTCTCCTCCGCCTCCGTCTTCGTCACGTTCGGTCCCAGAGCATTCGGGTCGCGCTGGCCCGGCGACTTCCCGTCCGGCGACTTGTGCTCCAGGACGCCGTTGATCTCCGCCCCCAGCAACACGACCATGCAGGAGATCTGCATCCACAGCAGCATCACGATGACACCGCCGATGGCGCCGTAGTTCACGTCATACGAGCCGAAGTTCGACACGTACTTCGAGAAGCCCCACGACGCGAGCACCCAGATGATCACGCTCACCACCGACCCCGGCGTGATGAACTTGAACTTCTGCTTCACGTCCGGCAGCACGTAGTACAGCACCGCCAGGAGCAGCATCATCAGGATGCCGGCCACCGGCATGCGCAACCACAGCACGATGCCGGTGAACGGCTCGCCCAGCTTGTTCGCGATGGCCGGTGACGCGATGGCCACGATGGCCGCCAACACCACCGTGACGGCCGTGCCCAACGTCGTCAGCAGCGCGATGCCGCGCTTCTTCCAGAACGGGCGCTTGTCCGTCACGCCGTAGACCGTGTTGAGCGCCTCCATCAGCGCCACCACACCGCCCGACGCCGCCCAGATGGCGCCCACGCCACCGACCGTCAGCAGGCCCACCGGATTGCTGTTCGCCAGTGCCTCCAGCCGCTCGCCCAGGATCTTCGTCACCTCCTGCGGCGCCACCTTCGACAGCTCCTGGATGAGCTGCTGCGCCTGGTGCGGATCGATGAGCACACCCGCCAGCGACACGAGGAACAGCAGGAATGGGAACAGCGCCATGATGGCGGAGAACGTCAGCGCGCCCGCGACGTTGCTGATGTTGTCTCGCCCCCACTCGTCCTTGAGGGATACGAAGAACTCCTTCCAACTCATACCCTTGCCGGGCAGGACCATGCCGTCTCCTCCTCGGGAGAGATTGGGCATTCCATCCCCCGACTGGCTCCCTCCCCGCAGGGAGGGCCCGCCCCCCTGGCTGCTCACCGCGCAGGGGGCGCGAAATGGCAAGGCCCCGCTCCACGCCTGCCCGGCCGCCCGAACCTCAGTAGGCGGGCAGCACCCGGGCGTCCTTCAGCCGGGGCGCGCGCTGATCCTTCGCGGACAGCAGCGGCTCCCTCACCGGCCAGGGGATGGCCAGGTCCGGATCATCCCAGGCGACGGCGCGCTCGGACTCCGGGGCATACAGCGAGGTGCACTTGTAGAAGAAGTCCGCCGACTCGCTCAGCACGCAGAACCCGTGCGCGAAGCCCGGCGGAATCCACAGCTGCCACTTGTTGCCGGACGACAGCTCCGCCCCCATCCACCGGCCGAACGTGGGAGAGCCCCTCCGCACGTCCACCACCACGTCCCAGACCGCGCCCGCCAGCACCTGCACCAGCTTCCCCTGCCCGTTCGGCTCCTGGAAGTGCAGCCCCCGCAGCGTGCCCCGCACCGACCGCGACAGGTTGTCCTGCACGAAGGGGCCCGGGATGCCGGCGTCGTGGTAGCGCCGGGCCTGGAACGTCTCCACGAAGAAGCCTCGCGAGTCCCCGAACACACGCGGCTCCAGCAGCAGGACGCCCGGAAGCGCTGTCTCCTGGACCTTCATGGCGCCGTCCCCCGGGTCCCCAGGAGCGCCTTCAGGTACTGCCCGTAGTCGTTCTTCAGCATCGGCTCCGCGAGCGCCTCCAGCCGCGCCTCGTCGATGTAGCCCATGCGGTAGGCGATCTCCTCGGGACAGGCGATCTTCAGGCCCTGGCGACGCTCGATGATCTCGATGAATGACGACGCCTGCATCAGCGACTCGTGCGTCCCGGTGTCCAGCCACGCGTAGCCGCGCCCCATCAGCTCCACCGTGAGCTGGCCGCGCCGCATGTACTCCGCGTTGACGTCGGTGATCTCCAGCTCGCCCCGCTGGCTGGGCTTCAGCCCCGCCGCGATGTCCAGGACCTGGTTGTCGTAGAAGTACAGCCCCGTGACGGCGTAGTTGGACCGCGGCTTCGCGGGCTTCTCCTCGATGCTGATGGCCCGGTTGCCCGGCGCCAGCTCCACCACGCCGTAGCGCCGCGGATCCTTCACCTGGTAGCCGAACACCGTCGCGCCGGACACGCGCCGCACCGCCCGCCGCACCAGCTCGCTCAGGCCATCCCCGTAGAAGATGTTGTCCCCCAGGATGAGCGACACCGCGTCGCCCCCCACGAAGTCCCGGCCAATGACGAACGCCTGCGCCAGCCCCTCCGGCCGGGGCTGCTCCGCGTACTGGAAGGACATGCCCCACTGCTCGCCGCCGCCCAGCAGGTCGCGGAAGCGCGGCAGGTCCTGCGGCGTGGAGATGATCAACACCTCCCGGATGCCCGCCAGCATCAGCGTGGTCAGCGGGTAGTAGATCATCGGCTTGTCGTAGACGGGCAGCAGCTGCTTGCTCACCACCAACGTCAGCGGATACAGGCGCGTCCCCGAGCCTCCCGCGAGGATGATCCCCTTCATCGCGCCTCCCCGGCCCGGGCCTCGAGCCAGCTCGCGTGGAAGCGCCTCAGCGACTCCGCCAGCGCCAGCGGCTTCTCCGACAACAGCTCCCGCGCCTTGTCCGTCCGAAGCCCGCTCTTCAGCGGCCGGGGCGCGGACAGCCTCTGGTCCGCCATCCGCGTGGGGACCACCAGGCCCGCGTCGAAGCCGAACACCTCACACAGCGCCCGCCCGAAGGCCACGCGGTCCAGCACCGTCCCGCCGCAGGTGTTCCACGTCCCCCCCAGCCGCCGCTCGCCCAGCTCCACCAGCATCGCGGCCACGCTGTCCGCGAAGCTCGGGGACACCACCTGGTCCTCGAAGAGCTTCACCGGCTGCCCGGCCGCCAACGTCTTCACCAGCCACGCGCCGAAGTTGAGCCGACCCTCCACTGGAGGCCAGCCGTACACCACCGCGGTCCGCGCGATCGCGCACCCGGGCGAGAGCACGCGCGCGGCCTGCTCCCCCATGTGCTTCGTCACCGCGTAGACGCCGCGCGGGTTCGGCACCGCGTCCTCGGAATACGGCCCCGCGTCGCCGTCGAAGACGTAGTCGGTGGACACGTGCACCAGGTGCGCGCCGGCCTCACGCGTCCAGCGGGCCAGCGCCGCCGTGGCGGTGACGTTCGCGGCGTAGGCGGCCCCGGGCGCCTGCTCGCAGGCGTCCACCTCGGTCATCGACGCGCAGTGCAGGACGACCTCGGGCGACAGCCGGCTCAGCGTGGGCGCCACCTCCGCCTCGCGCGTGAGGTCCAGCGTCTCGTAGTCGAACGCCCCCGCGGCGCGGCGCGGGCCCTTGCCCAGCCCCACCACCGCGTGGCCCCGCGACGCCAGCAGCGCGCACGCGCGGCGGCCCACCAGCCCGTTCGCGCCCGTGACGACGAAGCGGCTCATGCTCCGTGCCCCCGGCGCGTCAGCGTCACGGTGTTCCGGTACGCACCGCTGAGCACGCGCTCCCACCACGTGGCGTGGTCCACGTACCAGCGCACCGTGTCCGTGAGCCCCTGCTCGAAGGAATGCCCGGGCGCCCAGCCCAGCTCGCGGCGGCTCTTCGCCGGGTCGATGGCGTAGCGGCGGTCATGCCCCGGCCGGTCCGTGACGAACTCGATCAGCGACTCCGGCTTGCCCAGCGCCGCGAGGATGCCCTTCACCAGGTCCAGGTTCTTGCGCTCCGCGCCGCCGCCCAGGTTGTAGACCTGCCCCGCCCGCCCCCGCTCCAGCGCCAGGAGCAGCCCCTGGCAGTGGTCCTCCACGTGCAGCCAGTCGCGCACGTGCTGGCCGTCGCCGTAGACGGGCAGCGGCCGGTCCCGGAGCGCGTTCACCACCATCCTCGGGATGAGCTTCTCCGGGAACTGGTAGCGCCCGTAGTTGTTCGAGCAGCGCGTCACCACCACGTCCATCCCGAACGTGTGGTGGTACGCGAGGGCCAGCAGGTCCGCGCCCGTCTTGGACGCCGAATAGGGACTGGAGGGCTGGAGGGGCGACTCCTCCGTGAAGGCCCCGGACGGCCCCAGCGAGCCGTACACCTCGTCGGTGGAGCACTGCACGAACCGGCGCACGCCGCGCGCCCGGCAGGCCTCCAGCAGGACCTGCGTGCCCAGCACGTTGGTGGTGACGAAGACGGACGGCCCTTCGATGGAGCGGTCCACGTGGCTCTCCGCGGCCAGGTGGAGGACGCAGTCGATGGCGTGCTCCTGGAGCACCCGGTCCATACACGCCCGGTCGCCCACGTCGCCGCGCACGAAGACGTGGCGCGCGTCGTCCTCCAGGCCGGTGAGGTTCTCCAGGTTGCCCGCGTAGGTGAGCCGGTCCAGGTTGATGACCCTCCAGTCCGGCCGCTCGCGGAGCAGGTGGCGGACCAGGTTGGACCCGATGAAGCCGCACCCTCCCGTGACCAGGACGTTCGTTGACATGGACCCAACCTCGGGAATGTGTGGGCCGTCCTGGGTACTGTGCGCGGGTCCCTCCGTCAAGGCACGTCGGGCGCCCTTGTAAGGGCGGGCTGGACGGTTGTAAGGGAACGCGCGCGTGTCACCGCGACCTCCTCACGGCCCGGGCGGACCCTTGCACATCCATCAGCTGGTCACCCGCCTGGCCTGGGGTGACGCGATTGGCAATCAGGTGCGCTACCTCCAGAGCCTGCTGCGCTCCTGGGGCCACACCTCTGAAATCTACGCGGACAGCTGGGACGACGCGTGCAAGGACCAGGTGCGCCCCGCCAAGAGCTACCCGCGCGAGGCCACCCGCGACTCCGTGCTGCTCGTGCACCACAGCTTCGAATCGAGGCAGGTGCCGCTCATCGCCCGGTCGCGCGGTCGCAAGCTGCTCGTCTACCACAACATCACGCCCGCCCGGCTCTTCGAGGGCTATGACCGGGGCGCCGTGCTCTCGTGCGACGTCGCCCGCGTGGAGCTGCTCGCGCTGCGCCCGCACGTGGACGGCGCGTTCGCCTACTCGCGCTTCAGCGCGGAGGAGCTGGTCGCCGCGGGCTACCCGCGCGTGGACGTGCTGCCCTTCGCCATCGACTGGAACGCGTTCGACACGCCGCCCGACCCTTCGCTGATGGCGGAGCTGGACGACGGCTGCGCCAACATCCTCTTCGTGGGCCGCGCGGTGCCCAGCAAGTACGTGGACGACGTCATGCGCGTCTTCACCGCGTACCAGCGCCTGTACCAGCCCAAGAGCCGCCTGCTCATCGCGGGCAACATCCACCGCGACGCGCCCTACGGCAGCTTCCTGCACGGCCTGAAGGACCTGCTCGGCCCGGACCGCATCCGGTTCCTGGGCCGCATCAACGCCGCGCAGCTGTCCGCCTGCTTCGCCTCCGCCACCGCCTACCTGTCCATGAGCCGACACGAGGGCTTCGGCGTGCCGCTGCTGGAGGCCATGTACCGGGACGTCCCCGTCGTCGCGTACGGCGCCGCGGCCGTCCCGGAGACGATGGGCGGCGCGGGCCTCACCACCCTCACGCGCGAGCCCACGGACGTGGCGCAGCTGCTCGCGGTGCTGGAGCGTGACCCCGCGCTGCGCCAGCAGGTGCTCACGGCGCAGCGCGCCCGCGTCGCCACGCTGTCCCAGAAGGCCGTGGCCACCCAGCTGCGCGACACGCTCCTGCGCTGGCTGGGGGGGCGCGGGCCCGAGGCGGCGGAGGCGCCGTCGCGGGCGTCCACCATCGAGCTCGTCTGCCCCGGCTTCTCCGCGCGGCCGGACGCGCCCATGTCGCGGCTCGCCCGCGAGCTGCACCGCCGCCTTCCTGACTCCCGCATCCTCGCACTCCGGGGGCGCGGCGAGGAGCCCGCCCTGTCGCTCGGTCCCCAGGACGCCGGGGGGGCGCCCGTCTGGCACTTCACCCCGGACCAGCCCGTGGGCCCCGAGCCCGAGCCGCTGCCCGGGTCGTCGTCGCTGGAGACGGCCGTGCGGGCCTCGCCCGGCAAGGTGCTGCTGCTGGGCATGGACACCGCCGTGGCGCAGGCGCTGATGACGGGCGTGGGTCGCCGGAGCTGGGGCGTGCGCGACACGGTCGTCGCGACCGACGAGGTGTCGAGGGAAGCAGCGCGGCATCACCTGGGGCCGCGGCTGCTGGAGCTGGACCGCTCGGACCTGGACGGGGTCGCGAACGCCCTGGTCCAAGCGCTGTCATCGAGACGAGGAGCGCGCCATGCACGCCGCTGACCTGCTCACGGCCGAGCCCACCGCCCAGGCCGTGGCCGCCGCCACCGAGCGGCTCCCCCAGCCGTCCGCCACCGCGCGCGACCACCTGCGCCGCACGCTCGCCGCGTCCCAGCGC
>JAFADT010000070.1 GCA_023424585.1 Pseudomonadota bacterium | reverse complement strand
ACCAGGGGCAGCGCCAGCAGCATCAGCGCGAAGGGCGCCAGCGAACCGGAGCCGCCCGTGCTGCAACCGTGGCCGACGACCAGGTAGTCGTCGTTGGCGTCGAGCGGGTTGGAGCCGCCCTTCACCTCGGTGCCGTCGTCGATGCCGCCCTGGTCGGTGTCCTTCATGTTCGGATCCGTCTCCGAGGCGTCACGGCGGCCGTCGTGGTTGGCGTCCTCCTCGCCGTCCTTCAGGCCGTCGCCGTCCGTGTCCGGGTTCTTCGGGTCCGTCTTCGTCGTCGGATCCGCGTCCGGCTTGAAGTGGGGGGACGTCTTGTCGGTGCCCGCCGGGGCGGTCTCCGCGGTGACGCCCAGCTCCGTGCCGTCGAGGATGCCGTCGTTGTCGCTGTCCGGGTCGAGCGCGTCGATGATGCCGTCGCCGTCCGAGTCGGCCAGGCCGTCGATGCCGTCCGGCACGCCGTCGTCGTCGGAGTCGGAGTCGAACGGATCCGTCCCGTGCTCCAGCTCGGTGGCGTTGTCGATGCCGTCGCCGTCCGCGTCCTTGTCGTCCGCCGGGTTGTTCGGGTCGGACTCCAGCACGTCCACGCGGCCGTTGTGGTTCGCGTCCTCGATGCCGTCGAACACGCCGCCGTGGTCGGTGTCCTGGTCGAGCGGGTTCGTCTTGGTGTTGGGGTCCTGATCCACGACGAACTTGGACGGGTCGGTGTCGTCGCCCTGGGGCTCGGTGAGGCCCAGCTCCAGGCCGTCCGTCAGGCCGTCGCCATCCGTGTCGATGTCGTTCGGGTCCGTCTCCGTCGGATCCACCTTGCCGTCGTGGTTGGCGTCCTCGTTGCCGTCGGTGAGGCCGTCGTCATCCGAGTCGTCGTCCAGCGGGTTCGTCTTGGTCGAGGGGTCCTGGTCCGCCACGAACTTGGACGGGTCGGTGTCGTCGCCCTGGGGCTCGGTGAGGCCCAGCTCCACGCCGTCGGTCAGGCCGTCGCCGTCGGTGTCCGGGTTGTTCGGGTCCGTCTCGTCGGCGTCGACGAGGCCGTCGTGGTTCTTGTCCTCGTTGCCGTCGAGGATGCCGTCATCGTCCGAGTCGCTGTCGAGCGGGTTGGTGTGGCCCACATTGACCTCGACGCCGTCGGGGATGCCGTCGCCGTCGGTGTCCGGGTTGTTCGGGTCGGTGCCCTGGGCGATCTCCTCCTCGTCCGTCAGGCCGTCGTTGTCCGAGTCCACCGGGCCCGCCGCGTTGACGGTGAAGGTGGTGGTCGCGGTCGCGCTGTGGGTGGTGCCATCCGAGGACACCGCCGTGACGGTGTACGTGCCGTCCGCCAGCGGGCCGGGCAGCGCCACGGTCCAGTTGCCGCCGTTGAGGGTGGCGGGGTAGCTCGTGCCCTCGAAGGTGACCGTGACGCTGGTCGCGTTCGCGGCGGTGCCCGTCACCGTCACGGTGGGGTTCGTCACCGTGGAGCCATTGGCCGGCGTGGTGATGGACACCGTCGGCGCGGCGGTGCTCACCGTGAAGGTGGAGGTCGCGGGCGTGCTGGCGTTGCCCGCCGCGTCCACGGCCACCGCCGTCACCGTGTAGTCGCCATTGGCCAGCGGGCCGGGCAGCGCCTGGCTCCAGTTGCCGGAGGCGTCCACCGCGATGGGGCCGTAGTCCGTGCCCTGGAAGGACACGGTCACGCTCGTCGCGCCGGTGGTCGTACCGGTGACCGTCACGTTGGCGCCCACCGTGGAGCCGTTGGCCGGCGTGGTGATGGCCACCGTCGGCGCGGTCTGGTCCACCGTGAAGGAGATGCTGTCAGGCGTGCTCTCGTTGCCCGCGGCGTCCGTGGCCGTCGCGGTCACGGTGTACGTGCCGTCCGCCAGCGGGCCGGGCAGCGGGAAGCTCCAGTTGCCGGAGGGGTCCACGCTGATGGGGCCGTAGTCGTTGCCCTCGAAGGCGAGCGTGACGGAGGTGGCGCCCACGGAGGTGCCGGTGACGGTCACCGTGCTGGAGGCCACCGTCTCACCGTCCAGCGGCGAGGTGATGTCGACCTCCGGCGCCGTCAGGTCCACCGTGAAGGTGGTGTCGTCCGGCGTGCTCGTGTTGCCCGCGGCGTCCGTGGCCGTGGCGGTCACGGTGACGGCGCCTTCCGGCAGGGACACGGGGAGCGTGTAGCTCCAGTTGCCCGAGCCGTCCACGGGGACGGGGCCGTAGTTCGTGCCGTTGTAGGTCAGCGTCACGGACGTCGCGCCCGTGGACGTCCCCGCCACCGTCACGTTGGGGGTGTTGGTCGTCGAGCCGTCCACCGGGGTGCTGATGGCGACGGTCGGCGGGGTCAGGTCCACTGTGAAGGTGGAGGTCGCGGTCGCGCTGTTCGTGCCCGCGCCGTTCACGGACACCGCGGTCACGGTGTACGTGGCCTCGGCCAGGGGGCCGGGCAGCGGGAAGCTCCAGTTGCCGGAAGCATCCACGCTGATGGGGCCGTAGCTGGCGCCATCGAAGGTGAGCGTCACGGAGGTCGCGTTCGTCGTCGTGCCGGTGACCGTCACCGTGTCGGTGTTCACCGAGGTGCCAGTGACCGGCGTGCTGATGGCGACCGTGGGGACGCTCAGGTCCACCGTGAAGGTGGAGGTCGCGGGCGTGCTGGTGTTGCCCGCCGCGTCCGTGGCCGTCGCAGTCACGGTGTTCGGGCCCTCGGGCAGGGGCACGGGCAGCGGGAAGCTCCAGTTGCCGGAAGCGTCCACGCTGATGGGGCCGTAGTTCGTGCCTCCGTAGGTCAGCGTCACGGACGTCGCGCCGGAGGACGTCCCGGTGACGGTCACCGTGCTGGTCCCGATGATGTCGCCGTTGGCCGGGGTGCTGATGGCCACCGTCGGCGCAGTGAGGTCCACGGTGAAGGTGGTTTCATCCGGCGTGCTGGTGTTGCCCGCCGCGTCCGTGGCCGTCGCCGTCACGGTGTACGTGGCCTCGGCCAGGGGACCCGGCAGCGCGTAGCTCCAGTTGCCGGAAGCATCCACGCTGATGGGGCCGTAGCTCGCGCCGTCAAACTCGATCGTCACGAACGACGCGCCCACGGACGTGCCCGTCACCGTCACGTTGGGGGTGTTGAGGGTCGCACCGTCGTCCGGGCTCTCGATGACCACCGTCGGAGGTGTCTGGTCTACCGTGAAGGTGGTGGTCGCGGGCGGGCTGTTCGTGCCCGCGCTGTTCGTGGAAACGGCGGTCACGGTGTACTCGCCGTCCGGCAGCGGGCCGGGGAGCGCCAAGGTCCAGGTACCGCCGGTCACCGGGATGGGACCGTAGTCGGTGCCCTGGAAGGTCACGGTCACCGTGGTCGCGTTCGTGGCCGTACCGGTCACCGTCACGTTGGGGTTCGTCACCGTGGCGCCGCTGACCGGCGTGGTGATGGTCACCGTCGGCTCCGGAGCAGCGGCCGTCACCTCGAAGGTGTTGGTGTTGCTCTGGGGACTGCTGATGACGTTATCGACCTCGATCACCGCGTACACGGTATGGGAGGCCACGCTCAGCGCGGTCGACGGCGTGAGGGTGAAGTGGCCCGTCGCGTCCGAGGTCGTCGTGCCGATGGACTGGCCATCCACGTAGATCCGAACCGTCTGGTTGGGGCCCGGCGTCGTGCCCGTGATGGCGGGCGTGGTGTTCGTCGTCTCGGAGCCATTGGCCGGAGCGTCGATGGTGGGCGGCAGATTGACGGCGCCCGGGCTGCCAGGGGCGGCACCGTAGGTCTCGCCATCCGGAGCGCTCTCCGTGGGCTGGGTGCCCGCCGCGCCGCCCTCGACCGACGTGAGGCACGACAGTTGACCGCCCAGCAGGAAGATGTTGCCGCCGCCGCCGCCACCGCCCGTACCGTGCGGCGACTCCACGAAGGTGCTGCTACCGCCGCTGCCGCCCTTCGCGGACAGCGTGCCGACGCCGCCACAGGACAGCGCACCCGTGAAGTTCAGGGAGATGGTTCCACCCGCGCCGCCACCACCCGCCGCATCGTTGTCGGACTCGCCCCCGATCGCGCCGTCCGCGGTGATGCTCCCCGTGCCCGCGAGCGCGGCTCCGCGCACGAACACAATCCCGCCCGCATTGCCGCCACCACCGCCCGCGAAGTCGTTGCCGTGGCCAGAGCCACCACCACCGCCAAAGAAGAGGCGCGTCGCGGGGCTGAAGAGCATCGCTCCGCCTCCGAGCCCACCCACCTCACGGCTGCCCGCGGCATCTCCCGTCCACGTCCGCCCGCCAATGCCGCCCGCACCACCGTTACCGCCACCGCCACCGCCAGAGTTGTGGCAGACACCACCGCCACCTGCATTGAGGATGTTGCCTCGCCCCGCGAGGTTCGCGGATTCGCTGTACGCCCCAGGCAGTTTGTAACGGCTCGGAACAAGCCCCTCCCCCTTCATCGCGCCCCGAGGGGTTCCCAGATCCAGCTGAGAACAATTGTCGCCGCTGCCGTTGAAGTACTCACCGCCGCGGAAGCCCGCGCCATCCGCGGAGATGGTGCCGTTGTTCGTCACCGTCCCCGTGGCGAGGAAGACCACGATGCCGCCCACGTTGTCGTTGCTGTCCTCGTTGCTCGACCAGGGCCTGGCGATGACCCTGCCGGTCGCCGCGATGTCGACCGTGGTGTATTCGGGCACGCGGATGACCTGGGCGGCCGTCCGGAGGTTGTTCCCCGTAAAGGCAAGCGTGAGGGCGGGAGAGATTTGAAGACGCGTATCGTCCGTGACCTGGGTGACTCGTGCGAACTGCCAGCGCCCGACCGACGTTGACGCCGAGAAGTCGAAGGGTCCCTGAGCCCCCGAGGTCACCGTGCCGGTGAAGTTGGTGGACTGAAACACCATCACCAGGTCGTCCACCTGGAAGTCCGCTGTGTCCTCCACCGTCAAGGTGGTGGCGCTCACGTTCGCATTCGCCGTCAGGCGCGTGTAGCGGTTGACGATCGCAGTCTCACCAGCAGCGACCGTCAGCGGGCCATCCGTGCCGTTGCCCAAACCAAACGTGTCCGGTTCCGCGAAGGCGGGTGGCGCCAACAGCACGGCGCACAGCAGGGCCAACAGGCCCGCGGCCGAGCGGCGAAGTCCCGTGAGGGGCGTCAGCAACCGCGAAGTCTTTTGTGGAGTCATAGGCTCAGAGGCTCACCAGGAACGGCGGAGTCCGTTCCGGGAGACGTGGGCTCCCGTAGCAAGCCGGAAGCCATCCTCTGTCGATTTTACAATCCGTCCAAATCCTGGAACTTGCACCACCGGCTGCCCGTGCGTAGGGCGGCCGTCCGGAAGCCGGATCCGGATTCTGGAATCTGGAACCCATTCCGCGTCCCGGAATGACGCGTCAGCGTCCTCTCTGACGCGTCATTCCCACTGCCGGCCCCAGCCCCTGAAACGCGAAAGGGCCCCCGAAGGGGCCCCTGGCTCAACGCGTCACGGCTCCGGGAGCCGACCTAGAAGATCTCTTCCAGCCACTCGCGCATCCGTCCCTTCACCTTCTTGTAGACGTTGCCGTCCTCGCGGATGCGGAACATGCGGCGGTCCATGTGCTTGGCGCCGTAGACGACCAGGCCCACGCCCGTGGCGTACATGGGGCTCTTCACCACGTCCACCAGGCCGCCGATGCCGCGCGGCATGCCCCGGCGCACCGGCAGGCCCAGCACCTCCTCCGCCAGCTCCGGCATGCCCGCCAGCAGCGTGCTGCCGCCCGTGATGACGATGCCGGACGCGAGCAGGTCCTCGTAGCCGCACTTCTGGATCTCCCGGTGCACCAGCTGGAAGATCTCCTCCACGCGCGGCTCGAGAATCTCGGAGAGGATCTGCCGGCCCAGGACGCGCGGCTGACGGCCGCCCACGCTGGGCACCTCAATCGTCTCGTCCTTGTTGATCATGGACGCGAGCGCGCAGCCGTACTTCTGCTTGATGCGCTCGGCCTCGTGCGCGGGCGTGCGCAGGCCGATGGCGATGTCGCTCGTCAGGTTGTTGCCGCCCAGCGCGATCACCGCCGTGTGGACGATGGAGCCGCCGGAGAAGATGGCGATGTCCGTGGTGCCGCCGCCGATGTCGACGAGGCACACGCCCAGCTCCTTCTCGTCCTCGCTCAGCACCGCCTCGGCGGAGGCCAGCGGCTGGAGCACGATGTCGGAGACGTTCAGGCCCGTGCGGTTGGCGCACTTCACGATGTTCTGCGCGCTGGAGACCGCGCCCGTGACGATGTGCACCTTGGCCTCCAGGCGCACGCCGGCCATGCCCAGGGGCTCCTTGATGCCGCCCTGGTCGTCGATGATGAACTCCTGCGGCAGGACGTGGATGACCTCCCGATCCAACGGGATGGCCACCGCCTTCGCCGCGTCGATGACGCGCGCGATGTCCGCGTCGCGGACCTCCTTGTCCTTCACCGCGACGATGCCCTGGGAGTTGAAGCCCTTGATGTGGCCGCCGGCGATCCCCGTGTACACGTGGGAGATCTCCGCCCCGGCCATCAGCTCGGCCTCCTCCACGGCGCGCCGGATGGACGACACCGTGGCCTCGATGTTGACCACGACGCCCTTGCGCAACCCCTTCGACGGATGCGTCCCGATACCGATGATGTCGATACCGCTATCGGTCAGCTCGCCGACGATGGCGCAGATCTTCGTCGTGCCGATGTCGAGGCCGACGATGATCTCCCCCGACTTCTGCTTCGCCATGACTCCTCCCAGGCTCCCTCACTTTCGTGAAGGAAGCATCCTCACTGCGTCGAGTCCCCGCTCCTCTCGGAGTCGGACCCACTCGAAAGCCTCACCGCCACCCAACCCGGTCGGGCACGGTTATCCAGGCGAATGATCGCCGCCGCAAGCCCCCTTGTGCTGAGCTCGCGTCGAACGCGCGCCAGCCGCTGGAGCTTGACTTCCGTATCGCCAGCACCGAGGCGCACCTCCTGCCCCGTCGCCGTCACCAGCGCAAGCCCGGTGTTCTCCAGGCGCACCTCGGACAGCCGGTCGGATCGCCCCGGCGACAGCCGCGCATAAGCACGGGTTACATCCAGCGCCTCGCGGAACCGCGAGCGCACCGCGTCCGGGTCCCCCACGTACGCGTCGCGCTCCACGCCCGTGACGAGCGGCAGGTCCAGCCCGTCCCCCGGGGTGACGCGCTTGAAGGGCTCACCCTCCTCGTCCAGCACGTAGAGGTCGCCCAGCACCGCCAGCGCCGCGGGCGCGTGCTCCGTCACCTCCACCGACACCCCGCGCGGAAACCGCCGCGTCACCTCCACCGTGCGCACCCACGGGTGCTGCCCCATGGCCCGCGCCAGCGCCGCCGTGTCCAGCGTCCACAGGTTCTGCCCCGCCGTGAGCCCGGACAGCTTCAGCAGCTCCGGCCGCGACGCCCGCTCCAGCCCGGTGAAGGTCACCGACCCCAGCGCGAAGCGCGGCGTCACCACCGCCCACGCGCGCAGCTCCATGGCGCCCCAGATGAGCCCCGCCGTCGCCACCGCCAGCCCCAACGCCTTCGCCACCGACGGCCCGTGCGAACGGACCGCGCCCCTCACCGCGTCATTGCGCGGTGCGGCATCCAGGCGACGGCGATTCTTGGATTTTCCAAAAGCCATGGGGGTCGGGAGGCGCATGCTGCGGGCGGACTTCGAACCTCGCCAGTTTTTGGCTACAGACACGTCGCTGTAGCGGCATGAAGGGACACGCCGGCCTCGTAAGAGACCGGAACTCCAGGAAAGAACGCAGAGCGGCTCAGGCCTTGAGTGAAGCGCCCTGAAGCAGCCGCTCACAGAGGGCCGGGAAGTCGATGCCTCGCCCCGCCGCGATTTTGGGCAGGAGGCTGGAGGCCGTCATTCCGGGCAGCGTGTTGATTTCCAGCAGGAACACGTCGCCGCCCTCCGTGACGATGACGTCCGAGCGCGAGCCGCCGGAGCACCCGAGCGCCTTGTGGGCGGCCAGGGAGACCTCGTTGACGCGGGCGTACAGGTCCGGGGGCAGCGGCGCGGGGAAGAGGTACTGGGTCCCGCTGCCGGCCTTGTACTTGGCGTCGTAGTCGTAGAACTCGCGGGCGGCCTTCACTTCAATGACGCCCAGGGCCTCGTCGTCCAGCACGCCGCCCTGCACCTCCCGGCCCCGGATGAACTGCTCCACCAGGAGCGTGCCCGCGTACTTCGCGGCGTCCTGGATGGCGGCGGTGTAGTCCTCGCGCGTCTTGCAGATGTGCACGCCCACGCTGCTGCCCTCGCGGCTGGGCTTCACCACCACCGGGAAGGGGAACGGCAGCCGGTCCGCCTCCGCGAGCGCCGCCTCCGCCGAGCCGAAGGCGCGGTAGGGCGGCGTGGGGATGCCGCGCGCGACGAAGATCTCCTTGGCGTACACCTTGTCCATGCCCACGGCGGACGCCAGCACGCCGCTGCCGGTGTAGGGGATGAACATGGCCTCCAGCAAGCCCTGGATGCAGCCGTCCTCGCCGAAGCGGCCGTGCAGCGCGAGCCACGCCACGTCCACCTTCTCCGCGATGAGGCGCGCGGGCAGGTCCTTGCCCACGTCGATCTCCACCACGTCGTAGCCCAGGCCCTTCAGCGCCCCCGCCACCGCGGCGCCCGTGCGCAGGGACACCTCGCGCTCGCTGGAGAGGCCGCCAGACAGCACGCCGACGCGCCTGGCCTTCAACTCGGCGGGGGTGAAGCCTCGGGGACCGATGGTCATGGCAGGAAGACTCCGACGGATTTGACTTCGGGGTGCATGACGACGCCGGTGGCCTCCCTCACCCGCTCTTGCATCAGGGTGATGAGGCCCCGCACGTCGCGAGCGGCCGCGCCGCCCAGGTTGACGATCCAGTTCGCGTGCAGGGTGGACACCTGCGCGCGCCCCAGGGTGTGCCCCTTCAGGCCCACGAGTTCAATGAGCCGCCCGGCGTGGTCGCCCGGCGGGTTGGTGAACACGCTGCCGAAGTTGGGCTGACTCAGGGGCTGCGTGCGCTTGCGGTAGCCCAGGTCCGCGTCCATGACCGCCTTGCTGGCCGCGATGTCGCCCTTGGGGAGGTGGAAGCGCACGCGGGTGACGATACCTCCCGCGGGCAGCGTGGCGTGGCGGTAGGTGTGCGGCACCTCCGCTTTCGTCAGCCACCCCACTCCGTCCGCGGTGGCGACCTCCACGGCCTCCACCACGCGGAAGCACTCGCCGTTCTTGGTGCCCGCGTTCATGGTGACGGCGCCGCCCAGGGTGCCGGGAATGCCGGCGAGGAACTCCGCGCCCACCAGGCCCTGCGCGCGCATCACGTTGATGAGCCGGGCGATGGCCGCGCCCGCCCCCAGCGTCACCCGGCCGTCGTCCGCGCCCACGTCCAGCGCCTCCGGGAACAGGTCCGAGGGCAGCTTCACGGTGAGCCCCGGCACGCCGCCGTCGCCCACCAGCGTGTTGGCCCCGCCGCCCAGCACCGTCACCGGCGCGCCCTCGTCGCGGGCCAGGCGCAGCAGGGACACCAGCGCGTCCGGCGAGCGCGGCCGCACCAGGGC
>JAFADT010000379.1 GCA_023424585.1 Pseudomonadota bacterium | reverse complement strand
GTCCCTGCGCGCCCGGCTGGGCAGCACGCCGGAGGGGCTGCCCCAGCGGGAGGCCGCGTCGCGGCTCGAGTCCCTGGGCCCCAACGCGCTGGAGGCCCGGCGCCGCCGACCGCTCCCCCTGGAGCTGCTGCGGCGGCTGGGCAACCCGCTGGTGCTGGTGCTGCTGGTGGCGTGCGGCGTCTCGGCCGTGGTCCATGACCTGACCAGCTCCATCATCATCGCCGCCATCGTGCTGGTCAGCGTGACGCTGGACTTCGTCCAGGAGCACCGCGCCAACGGCGCGGCGGAGCGCCTGCGCGGCGCCGTGGCCCTGCGCGCCCGGGTGCTGCGCGACGGGGTGGAGCAGGTGCGGCCCGCCACGGAGCTCGTCCCTGGCGACGTGGTCCTGCTGGCCACCGGCAGCCGCGTCCCCGCGGACGCGCGCCTCCTCGACTCGCACGAGCTGTCCGTGAACGAGTCGCCGCTCACCGGCGAGCCCTACCCCGTGGAGAAGGCGCCGGGCCTCGTGCCCGCGGAGGCTCCGCTCGCGGAGGTGGGCAACACCGTCTTCGCGGGGACGACGGTGCTGGGCGGCACGGGCCGCGCGCTCGTGTTCGCCACCGGCCGCGACACGGAGGTCGGCGGCATCGCCCGGGGGTTGGAGGCGCCCGTGGCCTCCACCGCCTTCGAGCGGGACACGCGCCGCTTCTCCGTGATGCTGATGCGGCTCACGGTCCTGATGGTGCTGTTCGTGCTCCTGGTGAACCTGACCCTGGAGCGGCCGCTGCTGGAGTCCTTCCTCTTCGCCATGGCCCTGGCGGTGGGGCTCACGCCGGAGCTGCTGCCCATGGTCGTCTCCGTGACGCTCGCCCGGGGCGCGCTGCGGCTCGCGGACCAGGAGGTCATCGTCAAGCGGCTGAGCGCGGTGCACGACCTGGGCTGCATGGACGTGCTGTGCACCGACAAGACGGGCACGCTCACGGAGGCGAACATCCGGCTGGAGCGCACCGAGGACGCCACCGCCCAGCACAGCGAGCGCACCCTCGCGTGGGCCTACCTCAACAGCTCCTTCGCCACCGGCCTGCGCAGCCCCATGGACGAGGCCATCCTCGCCAGGCGCGTGGCGTGCACGGAGGGCTGGCGCAAGCAGGACGAGCTGCCCTTCGACTTCGAGCGCCGCCGCGTCTCCGTGCTGCTGGAGAAGGACGGCCGCCGCGTCCTGGTGGTGAAGGGCGCGCCGGAGGCCATGCTGTCCCGGTGCGAGGCGTGCGCGGCGGCGGACGGGACGGTGGGGCCCCTGGACGTGGCCGCGCGCGAGCGCCTGCAGGCCCGCGCCGACGCCCTGGGCGAGCAGGGCTTCCGGGTGCTGGGGCTCGCGTGGCGCGACCTCCCGTCCCAGGCCGGGCCGGTGTCCCCGGAGGACGAGGCGGGGCTCGTGTTCGCGGGCTTCGCGTCCTTCCTGGATCCTCCCAAGCAGAGCGCCCGGCCCGCGCTGGCGGCGCTGCGCGACGCGGGCGTCGAGGTCAAGGTGGTGACGGGCGACAACGCGCGGGTCGCGGTGCACGTCTGTCAGGAGCTGGGCCTGGAGGTGCGGGGCGTGCTCACCGGCACGGAGCTGGCCCTGCTGGACGACCCGGGCCTGCGCGCGCGGGCGGAGGCCACCACCGTCTTCGCGCGCGTGTCCCCCTCGCAGAAGAGCCGCATCCTGCGCGCGCTGCGGCAGCGCGGCCACGTGGTGGGCTACCTGGGGGACGGCATCAACGACGCGCCGTCGCTGCACGAGGCGGACGTGGGCATCTCCGTCGCGGGCGCGGTGGACGTCGCGCGGGAGGCCGCGGCGCTGCTGCTGTTGCGCCAGGAGCTGGGCGTCCTGCACGACGGCGTCCAGGAGGGGCGGCGCACCTTCGGCAACGTCATGAAGTACATCCGCATGGGGACCAGCTCCAACTTTGGCAACATGCTGAGCATGGCCCTGGCGTCGCTGGTGCTGCCGTTCCTGCCCATGCTGCCCATCCAGATCCTCCTCAACAACATGCTGTACGACGTGTCGGAGCTGGCCATCCCGCTGGACACGGTGGACGCGGAGCAGCTCGCGCGGCCCACCCGCTGGGACCTGCGCTTCGTGCGCCTCTACATGGCGGTGTTCGGCACGCTCAGCTCGGTCTTCGACGCGGCGACGTTCACGGTGCTGCTGCACGGCTTCCACGCCGACGCGCCGCTCTTCCAGACGGGCTGGTTCATGGAGTCGCTGACCACGCAGGTGCTGGTCATCTTCATCATCCGCACGAGGGGCGGCGCGGCGCGCAGCCCCCCCGCGCGGCTCCTGCTGCTGTCGTCGCTCGGGGTGGTGGTCCTGGCCAACGCGCTGCCCTTCACGCCGCTGGGGCACTACTTCGGCTTCGTGCCGCCGCCGCCCGCCATCCTCGCGTCGCTGGGCGCGCTGGTGGCGCTGTACCTGGGCTGCGCGGCGGTGCTCAACCGCGCGTTCTTCCGCCGCTTCGACACCGACTGACCTCGTTCGCGGGGGCAGGGGAGCGCGCGGGGGCGGACACCCGCTCCGCCCGCGTGTCGGGTAGCGGGCCGCGCGCTCCCGCGGCGCGCGGGCGCGCGGCGCGGGGCGTGGAC
>JAFADT010000373.1 GCA_023424585.1 Pseudomonadota bacterium | reverse complement strand
CCCTGACACCGGCCCCGGGAAAAGGTTCCCGGACATGAAGAACCCTCCCGGTCCTCGACGGCCCGGGAGGGTTGGGAGGCGTCCGGCAGGGACCAAGGCGTCAGTCCATGGAGGCGTTGCGGTTGGGGTTCTTCACGCCCAGCAGCTGCGCGGTGACGAACTCGTCCAGGTCGCCGTCCAGCACCTTGTCCACGTTGCCCGTCTCCACGCCGGTGCGCAGGTCCTTGACCATGCGGTACGGCGCCAGCACGTAGCTGCGGATCTGCGAGCCGAAGGAGATGTCCTTCTTCGCCGCCTCCGCCGCGTCGCGCTCGGCCTCGCGCTTCTTCATCTCCAGCTCGTAGAGGCGGCCGCGCAGGATCTTGAAGGCCATGTCCTTGTTGGCCGACTGCGAGCGCTCCGTCTGGCAGGTGATGATGATGCCCGTGGGCAGGTGGCGCAGCTGCGCCGTGGACGACGTCTTGTTGACCTTCTGTCCGCCCGCGCCGCCGCCGCGGATGAACTTCAGCTCGATGTCCTTCTCCGGCAGGTCGATCTGGATGCTGTCGTCGACCTCCGGGTACACGTCCACGGAGGCGAAGGCCGTCTGCCGGCGCGCGTTGGCGTCGAAGGGGCTGATGCGCACCAGCCGGTGCACCCCCACCTCCGCCTTGAGGTAGCCGTAGGCGTTCTCCCCCTCGATGCGCAGGGAGACGTTCTTGAAGCCCGCCTCCTCGCCCGGCACCTCGTCGCTGAGCTCGACCTTCCAGCCCTTCGTCTCGCCGTAGCGCGTGTACATGCGCAGCAGCATGGCGGCCCAGTCCATGGAGTCCGTGCCGCCCGCGCCCGCGTTGATGTCCATGAAGCAGTTGCTGCGGTCCTGCGGCCCGGAGAGCATCCGCGCCAGCTCCAGCTTCGCGACCTCCGCCTCCAGCGACGCGAGCGAGCCCTCCGCCTCCTGGGCGCTCGCCGGGTCGTTCATCTCCGCCGCCAGCTCCAGCAGCGTCTGCGCGTCATCCAGCCCGCGCAGCGTCTTGTCGAAGGCGCCCACGCTGGCCTCCAGCGTGGACTTCTCCTTCAGGAGGCCCTGGGCCTTGGTGTTGTCGTTCCAGAAGTCGGGCTGCGTGGAGTCGCGCTCGATCAGCGCGATGCGGGACCGCTTGCGGTCGAGGTCAAAGATGCCCCCGGAGCGCGTTGAGGCGCTCCTTCAGGGCCTGGATCTTCTCCATCGAATCGTTGGCCATGGTGTTCGTCGTCTCCTTCGTTTCAAAACAGGTGGGAACGTCAGGGTGTTTCAGGAGGCCTTGAGCGAGGCCGCCGGCGCATCCTGACGCGGCGGCGTGCGCGCCGTTCCTGGCACGAGCGCCCGGAGCCGGTCCAGCCAGAAGGCGCCGGCCATGCCCAGGGAGATGGGCAGGATGAGCGCGATGGCACGCCAGTTGTCCTGGTCGAACCAGGGCAGCGCCTTCAGCAGGAGCCCCAGCGCGCCGGTGGCCGCCAGCAGCCCCCACACCCACTTGAGCCGCGCCCGCGCCTTCGCGCTGTTCCAGGTGAGGCGCAGGCCATACGGCACGGCCAGCAGCGTCAGGGGGTTGGCGAGGAAGAGGTTCTCGTTGTGGTGCGTGACGACGTGGTTGGTGCCCGCCCACATCACCACGAGCGCGAGCCCCGGGATGCCCAGCACCAGGCCCAGCACCATGTTCTCCAGCCCCAGGAGGATGCGCGCCGCGCGGCTGCCCTTGCGCTCCCACGCGGCCAGGCCCAGCGCGGCGCCGCCCAGGAGCACGCCCAGCGCGAGGATGGCCGGACCGAAGTTCGGGGGCCGCGCGGGAGGCCGCGGGCGCGTGGGCGACGCGTAGTAGTCCCACTGCTTCTCCACCAGCGACACCGGCTGCCCGTCCGGCCCCGGCACCTTCAGCTCCGCCACCTGCTGCTCCAGCTCGTCCGGGAGGAAGGCCTCCTCCCTGCGGGTGATGGGCTTGTCGATGGAGTCATTCATCATGAAGTCGAGCAGGAAGCTCATGGGCGGGCTCACGGCGGTGTAGCGCCGCGTGTGCTCGCGCAGCGTCATGCGGGCCGGGGCCCTCTCCGCCTCCGCCAGCCGGCCGTCCACGGCCACGTCGATCATGTCGCGCAGCCGGGTGACGCAGTTGTCGCTGTAGTGCTCGTAGAGGTAGTCGCGGTTCTCCGGCAGCACGTTGTCCGCCAGCTTCTTCGCCACCACCACGCGCTGCTCGGGCGTGAGGTTGAGCTCCTGGACGCGCACGTCGCGGTCCAGCGACTTGTAGAGGCGGAAGGTGCCGCTGACGCTCGACTCGCCGACCCAGAACTCCAGGCGCCCCTTGGCGAAGTGGATCACCGTCTGGTCGTCGAACGAGTACATCCCGTAGTTGTAGAGCCGCTGGAGGTTCCGGGCGCGGTCCTCCACCACCAGCGAGCCGTGGCCCCACCAGGAGAAGACGTCGTCGCCCGGGCTGAAGGTCACCAGCCAGATGGACAGGTCCTCGCCCCGGCTCTCGCCCGTGCCCCACGGCGGCACGGGCGCGGCGCGCGCGGAGGACGCGGTCAGCAGGAGACCCAGCAGGCTTGCGACGATGAGAGACGACAGGCGGGGCATCGTTCCATCCAACACGAGGCACGGGAGGCCGCAAGCCCCCCGGCAATGGTTCAGATGAGCTTCGCGCGGCGGGCGCGCGAGTCGATGGTCAGCGAGTCCGCCACCATGCCCCGCTCGCCCAGCAGCTGCTCCTCCAGGGCGGCCATGCGCTTCGCGTCGCGAGGCCTCTCATGGTCGTGCCCCAACAGGTGCAGCAGGCCGTGCGCGAGGTAGCGGCCCATCTCCGACTCCAGGGTGCGGCCGTACTCCTTCGCCTGCCGCTTCGCCGTGTCCAGGGAGATGACCACGTCGCCCAGCGGGCGGGGGCCCGGGGTGCCCCTGGGCAGGTCCCCCGCGGGGAAGGACAGCACGTCGGTGGCCTTGTCCTTCTGGCGCCAGGTGCGGTTGAGCCGGCGGATGGCCCGGTCCCCCACGAGCGACAGGGACAGCTCGCAGCCGGTGAGGCCCAGGCGCTTGAGGTAGTCCCGGCCCCAGGAGGAGAGCAGGCGCCCGTAGTCCTCCCCCAGCCCGTGCGACACCTGCACGGTCACGTGGTTGTCCGCGGCCCTCGGGTTGGGCTCCGGCTTCTCGATGTGGGCCCGCTCCTCGCGGAAGGCCGGCGCGCAGATGGACCAGTAGTCACACGCGCCCTGCGAGTCGTTGCGGTACACCACGCGCCTGCCGCGCGGCACCAGGCCCACCTCGCCCGCGCAAATCCGCTCGCGCTTGCCGTCCACCACGAGGGTGAGCTCGCCCGTGAGCACGAGCACCACCTCGTCGAACTCCGGCGTCTGAGCGGGCTCGCTCCAGCCCGGGGGGGCCCGCATGCGCGCCACGGACGCGGACTCCGTCTGCGTACTGGCCACGCCGACGAACTCCTCGATGCGCTTGCCGTCGTCGCGCGGAATCACCTTGCCCTTGCGCAGCTTCACGCCCTCCACCTTGCGGCTCATGACATGCCCGCCGTTCGCGCCTTCGAGTCCTTCGCGTCAGCCTTGGCGGGCGCGGGCGCCATCATCAGCGGCGCGCCCCCGGCCTTGCCCCCGCCCATCGCGCCCGCCGGGTAGACGGGACGCGTGTGATAGATGCCCTCCAGCGTGTGCAGGAAGGACTGGGCGATGAGGTTCAGGTCCTTGAGCGTCAGGTCGCACTCGTCGAGCTGGCCCTCGGAGAAGATGATGTTGATGATCTTCTGCACCTGCGCCTGGAGCTTCGCGCTGGTGGGGTCCGGCATGGAGCGCGTGGAGGCCTCCACCGCGTCGGCGATCATCACCAGCGCCGCCTCGCGGAACTGCGGCTTGGGGCCCGGGTAGCGGTAGATGCTCTCGTCGATGGGGGGCGCGCCTTCCTTGCCCTCCTGCTCCTTCAGGGCCTTGTGGAAGAAGAAGCCCACCGTGCGCGTGCCGTGGTGCTGCGGGATGGCGTCCGCCACCAGCTTGGGCAGGCGGTACTGGCGGGCCATCTCCAGCCCTTCCGTCACGTGGCGCTTGATGATGACCGCGCTCATCGCGGGCGCGAGGCCGTCATGCCGGTTCTCCCCCTTCTGGTTCTCCCCGAAGTAGAGCGGGTTCCGGCCCTTCCCGATGTCGTGGTAGTACGCGCACGAGCGCGCGAGCAGCGGGTTGGCGCCAATCGTCTCCGCCGCGTTCTCCACCAGCGTGCCGATGATGATGGAGTGGTGGTACGTGCCGGGCGCCTGGACGATGAGCTCCTTGAGCGCCGGGTGGTTCAGGTTCGCCAGCTCCAGCAGCTTGATGTCCGACGCGTAGCCGAACGTGGCCTCGATGAGCGGCGTGAGCGCCATCACCATCACCGGGACGGCCAGCGCGGTGCCGAAGAACGCGCACACCGCGGTGATGATCGTGTCCGAGGACAGGCCCTTGCCCTCCACGAGGAACAGGAACAGCACCGCGATGAGGTTGGCGACGCCGGTGACGAGGCCCGCGCGGAAGATGCCCACGCGATCCTTCGCCTTGACGATGCGGTCCGCCGCCACCAGCGAGCCCAGCAGCGTGTAGACGCCGAACGCCAGCGAGTTGCCCAGCATCACGCCCGCCAGGCACGCGAACACCATGGCGAAGAACAGCGCCAGCTCCTGCGCCAGGATGAAGCGCACCAGCATGGCGCCCGCCGCCACCGGGAAGGCGTAGTAGAACGCCTCGATCGGCAGCGCCGTGTAGCGGTCCTGCACCGCGTCCGCGATGGACACCCAGACCTGGAGCAGGCCCAGCAGGCCCACGAGCAAGAGGCCCAGGAGCACGCCGTCCTTGCGCGTGGGGCGGAAGCGGCGGAAGGCGGCGTGGCAGAAGCCGTAGAAGGCCACCACCAGCAGGGCCACCAGGCCCGTGCCGCCCACCTGGAGCTGGAACAGGTCCAGGCGGTCCGTCTGCGCGCGCATCCCGCGCAGCATGACGAGGTGCGTTTCGTTGACGAGCTCGCCGTCGCCGATGACGCGCTGGCCCTTCTTGATGGCGATGACGGCGTCCTTCACCGCGTCGGCCGCGAGCCGGCGGCGCAGGTCCGTCTCCGCGATGTTGATGGTCAGGCTGGGGCGCACCAGCCGCTTGGCGATGCGCAGCACCGCGCGGCGCTGCGCCGCGGGGGCATCCGGCAGCACGTTGCCGGGCACGGAGGCGAAGCGGTCCATCTCCTGGTGCGCCTCCCGCAGGTCCACCACCTGGGCGGCGCCCGCGGGCAGCGTCTCTTCGTTCTTGTGCTGGACGTCGCGCACGGTGAGGCCCTGGGGGGCCTCCCGCACCAGCTCCTCGCGCGAGCCGGCCACGTACACCGGGCCGCCGTCCGCGCGGTAGGCGCGGTCGAGCAGCACCAGCGTGGCGGCCTCCGCGTCGTCGGAGAAGCCGTTGGTCGCGAGCGCCTGGAAGTCCTCGGTCTCCAGCCCCGCGTCGCGCTGGCCGAAGAGCTGCTCCTGGAAGTGGGCCTGCATCTCCTCGCGGTCGCGGCGCTGGCGCTCCAGGGC
>JAFADT010000035.1 GCA_023424585.1 Pseudomonadota bacterium | reverse complement strand
GTGGTGCTGCGCGCGGTGGACCTCCTGGGCTGCGGCGCGGTCGCGGCGCTGGGCGGCGCGGGCGGGAACACGCAGGTGGACAAGCAGCCCTACGGGCCGGGCGGTGGTGGCGCGGGCGGCCGGGTGCTGCTCCAGGCCAGCGTGCTCCGGTGCGCGTCCAGCGTGAGCGCGGGCGGCGCGGGCGTGTCCAGCTACCCGGGCGCGGGCTCGCATGGCGCGGGGCCGGCCTCCACGACGGCGGACGCGGGCACCCCGGACGGCGGGTCGTCCACGGGCGGCACGTCCGAGGGGACGACGCAGCTGGTGCCCGAGGGCTACCAGGTGCCCGAGGCGCCGGTCCTCTCCGCGCCCGCGTCGGGCGAGGTGTCCGCCACCCCGCGTCCTCGCTTCGCGGGGATCGCGGGCACGAACGGGCCGGTCGTCCACATCGTCGTGGACGGGCGGGAGATTGGCGCGGTGGTGCCGGGCTCGGATGGCCGCTTCACCTACGACGCCACCACGCCGCTGGGCGCGGGCGCTCACGAGGTCATCGCCTGGGCCGAGGTGCTGGGCGTGGCGAGCAAGTCCTCCGAGCCGGTGCGCTTCACCACGCCCGCGGTGGTGCTCGCGGACGGCGGCGTCGTGCAGATGGCCGTGCTGGTGGTGCCCTCGAACGGGGACACGGTGGGGCCCACGCCGCTGTTCGCCGGCACCGCGGCCAATGGCGTGAGCGTGGGCGTGGTCATCGACGACGGGCCGGACCACATCGTGCCGTTGGACCTGCTGGGGCGCTTCCGCTACCAGGTGCCGGCCTCGGAGCCGCTGAGCGTGGGTTCGCACAGGGTCACGGTGCACTCGCACAACGAGGCGGGCGAGGACGGGCCGTACTCCGACGTCGTGGGCTTCGAGGTGGTCGAGTCCGGCGCGGACGGCGGCGCGGTTGGAGGCCCCGACGCGGGCGCGGCGGATCCGGCGGTGCCCAGGGTGGTGGTGCCCGCGGAGGGCGCGACGGTGGATCCGACCTTCACGTTCGTGGGCGTGGCGCTGCCCGGCACCACCGTGCGGCTGGAGCTGGACGGCAAGGCGCTCGCCACCGCCACGGCGGATGACGAAGGCGTCTTCCGCCACGTGCTGACGGCGGACAAGGCGCTCGCGACGGGCGCGCACAAGGTCGTCGCGCAGGGGGTGACGGACGACGGCGAGGCAGGGCTGCGCTCACCGGAGGTGGGCTTCCAGGTGCGGGGCCCCACCGACCTGGACGTGGGCTGCGGCTGCGGCGCGGCGCCCGCGGGGATGATCAGCCTCTGGGCGCTGGTGGGCCTGGGCGCCCTGGCGCGCCGCCGCCGCTCGCGGAGCTGACGGGGCGCCCGCGTCCCTCGTCCCTCCAGGGGGGCCCGCCAGGCGTCCGGTGGAGCTGGCGGGCGCGGCGCGAGGGGGGCCGTTATCTTCCCGCCCTCGAAGGCGCCCCGGCTCCCGGGGCGACAGGGTGGCGCGCGTGACGACGGACGTGTCCTCGGAAGAAGCTCCCTCGCGGCGGGCCCGGCGCCCGGCCGGGGCCCGCAACTGGCGGTGGGGGGTGTCCCTGCTGCTGGGGTTGGGGCTGCCCACCCTGCTGCACGTCTACATCGGCCTGCGCCTCTTCACCGCCCCTGGCTGGCCCGCTCCCTGGGCCGCCCTGGGCTGGGGCCTGCTGGGCCTCTGCTACCTCGTCCTGCTGGCGGGGTTTCGCGCCGCGCGCCGTGAGGCCACCGGCTTCTCCCGCGTCATCCAGTGGGGCGCGTACCTGTGGCTGGGGGCCTTCGGCGTGTTCCTCACCGCCGTGCTGGCCTCGGACGTCGTCGGCGCCGCGCTGTCCCTGTCCGGCGCCGTCACCGACATGCACGCGCTCGCCCGGGGCCGCGCGGTCGCCGTGCTGGGCACCGCCCTGCCCGCCGTGGCCTTCGCCTTCGTCACCGCGCGCGGCAAGGCCCGCGTGGAGCGCACCACCGTGGCGCTCCGGGACCTGGGCCCGGGCCTGGAGGGCCTGCGCGTCGTGCAGCTGTCCGACGTCCACGTGGGCCCGACCCTGGACGGCGTGTGGCTCCAGCGCGTGGTGGACCAGGTCAACGCCCTGGAGCCGGACCTCGTCGCCATCACCGGCGACCTGGTGGACGGCTCCGTGGACCCGCTGCGCGACCAGCTGACGCCGCTCGCGGACCTGAGGGCCCCGCTGGGCGTCTACTACGTCACCGGAAACCACGAGTTCTACCACGGCGCCCGCGCCTGGATGGCCGAGGTCTCCCGGCTGGGCCTCACCGTCCTCACCAACGAGCACCGCGTCGTGGAGCGCGGCGGCGCCCGGCTCGTCGTCGCCGGCGTCACCGACCACGACGCCGGCCACATCGACCCGCCCCTGGCGAGCCGCCCCGACCTCGCGCTCGCCGGCGCCCCGCCGGACGTGCCCCGCCTGCTGCTGGCCCACCAGCCCCGCACCGCCCTCTCCCTGGAGGGCCTGCGCGTGGACCTCCAGCTGTCCGGCCACACCCACGGCGGGCAGATCTTCCCCTTCATGTTCTTCGTGAAGCTCCAGCAGCCCGTCGTGCGGGGCCTGGCCACCGTCGCCGGGACCCGGGTCTACACGCACCGCGGTACCGGGTACTGGGGCCCCCCGCTCCGCCTGGGGCCCGCCCCGGAGATCGCATCCCTCACCCTGGTAGGAGCTCCCCGTTCTGACGGTGATTCAAGCCAAGCTTGATATTTCCGTTCTTGCTGCTTATCGTTGGGGACGTGTCCACCGCATCGTCTTCCCTCCTTGTCCCGGAATTCGCTTTCAGCCGTCCCACGGCGCCCGCGGTCCCGGGTGCGCGGCGAGGGGCCCGGGCCCCGGCCTCGGGGCCCCGGACCGGGAAGGCGGCGCCGACGCTGCTGGTGATCTCCGAGGCCCCCGAGGTCCGGCTGGCGGTGGCGCGGGAGGTGGGGCTGGGGTGCCGGCTGGTGACGGCGCTGGGGGCGACGTCGGCGGACCGGCGGCTGGACCTGGGCGTGGCGGTGGACGGGCTGGTGCTGGACCTGGACGCGGATCGCCGCGTCGTGAGCGACTTCCTCTGCCGGCTGGTGGACCGGGGCTTCCACGGCCCGCGCATCCTCCTGTCCTCCGGCTTCCGTCCCGAAGCGAGCGCCACCTTCCCGACGGCCTGCCACACCCACTTCGCACTCGGCCGGCCCTGGCGGGCCGGTGAGCTGCGCTCGCTCCTGGAGAGAGTCCTTGGGGTCTCCCACGTCGCTCCATCCGCAAGCCGTCCGTGACTCCCGCCGTGACGCTCCCCGCCTGGCGCCGTTGACGGCGCGGGTGGCGGACGCGGGCCACGGGCTGTTCACCGGCATCGCCGGGGCGTCCGCGGGCGCCGCGCGCAGCGCGTACCTGGCGCTGATGCTCTTCGCCAGCGGCATGGCCCGCTGCGCGACGGGGCGCTCGCGCGAGGGGCTGCCCCAGCTCAAGCGCTCCCTGTTCCGCGTGGCGCAGGTGCCGGTGGACCTGGTGCTGATGCTGGGCGGGCGGGTGCTGTCCGCCGTGCAGGTGGTGACGGGCCTGGAGCCCGTGGGCCGCCGGCTGACGGACGCGGAGGTGGACCGGCTGCGCCCCATCTTCGGCGACAGCGTGGACTTCCGCTGCGTGCGCGTGAAGGAGGGCGCCCTGGGTCTCCTGGGCCTGCCGGGCCGCGCGTTCGCCCACGGCGACATCCTCTTCGTGCCCCCCGGCTACGGCGCGGTGGGCTTCCGGCTGCTGGTGCACGAGCTCACCCACGTGTGGCAGCACCAGCACGGCGGCACGGGCTACCTGAGCGGCGCGCTCGCCGCGCAGTACGTGGGGGACGGCTACGACTGGCGCAAGGCCGTGGGCCACCGGCGCTGGGCGGAGCTCAACCCGGAGCAGCAGGCGCAGTTCATCGAGGACGCCGCCGACGCCCAGCTCATCCCCCACGTGGGCCGCCCCACGCCCCAGCAGCGGCTGCGCGGCTGGAGCGACGCCGCCCTGTGCCTCCTGGACGAGGCCCTGGACTGCCTCTACGCCGGCCGCGGCGCGCCCTGAGCGCAACCCCGAGGCCCCGAAGCCGGAGAATCCTTCACGCCTTCCGGGATTCACATGTCGTCTCATGTAGGCTGCTGGCGCCGTGAGCGACGCGCGGTCGGCGGGCGAGGAATGCAGGACTACCTGCCATATAGGGATGGGCCCTGGTGACGTGGCGGGTTATAACGACCTCTGAACCGTTCCGGCGGCAGAGGGGTCGCGAGCCTTGCGGCCACCCCCAGCGGACGTCACGTGCAAGGTTGATGTGGTGAAAACCCACCCCAGAGGTCCTCTCGCTTCCGGTCGCGTCCGGAAGAAGCCCCGGATGACGCCCGCGTCGGCGGCGGCGCGGTCGCGGCGGCAGTTGGAGCGCAAGCTGGCGGTCAGCGTGGGGGCGGCGGCCCGGGACGCGCGGCTGCGGGCCGGTCTCACGCAGGCGGACGTGGCGGAGCGCGTCGGCATCGCGTCGGAGGTCTATGGCCGGCTGGAGCGGGGCAAGATGATGCCCAGCGTCCCCACGCTGTTCCGGCTGTGCCTGGCGCTGCAGCTGTCCGCGGACGCGTCCCTGGGGCTGGCCGTGGCGGCGGCGGCGGGCGCGGGGCTGTGGGAAGAGGACTCCACGGACAAGGACGACCTGCCGGAGATGCGCCGCCTGCTGCGCGCGGTGCGCCGGCTGCCGCGCCCCCAGCTGAAGCTGATGAGCCTGGTGGCCACCGCCATCCTGCCCACGCGCCGCTGAAGGCCCGGGGCCTCAGGGCGCGGACGCGGGGGGCCGGCCCGGGTCCGGGGGGGCCTTCGTCACCCGCCAGACCCAGCCGGACGGGGTGGTGTCGCGGTGCCCGGTGCTGACGTCCACCGCGTACACGTCCACGGTGTGCTCGCCCACGGGCAGGTCCTTCAGCCGCCACGGGGACTCGCAGGGGATGTAGAGGCTGCCGTCCAGCGAGCACCAGAACACGGGCTTCAGCGTGGTGGCGGTGAAGACGAAGGTGGCCTCCCCGGAGGGCGTGGCCCCGGGGGGCCCTTCGTCGATGAAGGTGTCCGGCCCTTCGTTCCCCGCGCGCGCCAGCGACGGCGGGAAGAGCAGCGGCATCAACATGAGACCCAGCAGCAGTGACGCGAGCAGTCCGTGGGGCAGGTATCGCAGGGACGGCGGGGGAATCATGAGCGGGCTCGCGTGACGCCGGACGCCGCGCGAACCCTGGCTCGGAGCATGTCGTGGGAGTGAAGTCTGGGAGGGCTGGGGCGTCTCATGGCAGCCGGGAAATGGGAAAGGACGACTTCCAGGAAGGTGGGGATGGATCCGAAATGGGGCGCCCTGTCCGCGGGGCGGGGCCGGTCATCCACGGCGCGACGTGACGCGGAGGGCAAATGTCCTCCAGCGGAAAGGGCTCGTCCTCCCGTGTGCGCACGGCGGGCGGTGTTGGCACGCGGCACGGCGCAGCGCTTGTCAGGGCGGACATCCCCTGGCCTCATGGACGCTGGCCCGGAGCTGCCTTGCACGAACGCCGTCGCCCATGACCTTCGCGAAGAGGAGCACGCCCTGGCACGCCGCCGCGCTGGTGCTCGCGGTGTGCCTGCTGTGGCCCGCGCCGCCGGCTCGGGCCCGGTCGCCGGAGCAGGACCCCGGCAGCACCCGGCTGGGGGACACGCTGGACGGGGGCCTGCCCGTCGCGGAGGAGGACCTCGCCGCCGGCGCCGCCCCCGCGAGCATGGACGCGCCGTGGACGGAGGGGGATGACGGCCCGGACGGGGGCGGCGGGAC
>JAFADT010000013.1 GCA_023424585.1 Pseudomonadota bacterium | reverse complement strand
TCCCTACGTGGGCCCCTGCGAGGGCCTCGCCCCGCTGACGCTGTCGGCGGAGCCCACGACGGTGCGCACCCGGGACGTGGCCACGCTGACGGCCGGCGGCGGCAGCGGCCACTACTCCTTCCGCGTGGAGGCGGGCGGCTCGTCCGGCGACGTGCGCGGCAACCGCTTCGTCGCGGGTGCCACGCCCGCGGAGGACACGCTGACGGTGGTGGACGAGCAGTGCGGCGGCTCCGCCAGCGTGCGGGTGAAGGTGATCGCCGGCTTCGGCGTCGCGCCCGCGCGCGCGATGCTCCAGCCTGGGACGTCCTTTCAGATCCGCATCGACGGACTGGTGGGCACGGCGACCTTCACGCTCACCTCCAATGGCTCCGGCGCCACGCTCAGCGACACGGGCCTCTACACGGCGGGGAAGGTGGAGGCGCTGGACGTCATCACCGTGCGCGACACGAAGTCCGGCGACACGGCGGTGCTCCAGTACACCGTGAGCAAGGCCGCGAAGCTGGTGGGCGACCCGGTGTACCTGGGCGTGCCGTCGGGCGCGTCCGCGCCGCTGGGCACCGCGGGGGGCTCGGATACGGTGACGTGGACGAAGAAGTCCGGCCCCGGCTCCCTGGTGAACGGCCGCATCGTCCTGGAGGCGGGCGCGAAGGGCACCGCCGTGCTGGAGGCCAGGGACGTCTTCACCGGCGATACGGCCCCGGTGACGGTGCGCGTGCTGGACGAGCTGACGCGGCCCCTGCTGCCGCACGGCAAGCTGTCGGACGTGGCCACGCTGGTGACGGCGGACTTCGACGGCGACGGCATCCAGGACCTGGCGGTGGGCCAGCGCGAGAGCGAGCTGTCGCGCCCCACGGGCGGCGCGGTGTTCATCTACAAGGGCAGCGCGTCCGGCCTGCCCGCGAAGCCCACCTGGGTGCTGACGGGCGAGACGGAGGGCGCGCTCTTCGGCGACATGCTGGCCGCGGGCGACCTGGATGGCGACGGGATCGCGGACCTGGCGGTCTCCTCGCCGGCCGCGGACGTCACCATCGGTGACTCGGGCGCGGTGTACCTCTACACGTTCAAGCCGGGGCAGGGCCCCACGCTGCTCAGGGCCGCGCTCACCGGCCTGGGGCGGGGCGGGTTCGGCACGGGCATGGCCATCGCGGACGCGGACGGCGATGGCGACATGGACCTGTTCGTGGGCTCGCCGGGCGCGGACCTGTCCACCCTCTCCGGCATCAGCCGGCGCGGCGTCATCGACATCTTCATCCTCGCCAGGGGACAGCCCGTCCCGGACCTGCCGGCGGTGCGCCTGGGGGGCCAGGACTTGGACAAGGCGGGGGCGTTCACCTTGAAGAGCACCACGGAGCTGGGCCGCGCCCTCGTCGTGGCGGACCTCAATGACGACGGCCGCCCGGACCTGGCGGCGCTGAACCGGCTGACGCGCTTCAACGCGGACGGCAGCGCCAACGGGCAGCAGATGGCCGTGGCGGTGTACTTCGCGCGCGGCACGGCGCCGCGCTATCACTCCGTGCCGGACCTGTACGTGCTGGTGTCCAACACCGCGGTGGAGGCGATGGCCAACGAGGGCACCTTCCGCCTGGGCGCCATCCCCGGCGAGGGCAACCGGCCGCCGTTCCTCGTGGTGATGGCGGACAAGGCGGACGCGCCGGACCTGCGCACGTCGGGGGGCGTGGCGGCGGCGCAGGACGCGGGCGGCGCGTACCTGTTCGACCTGCGCGGCGTCACGCTGGCGGAGGATCCGACGAAGGTGAACCCCGCGACGGTGCCGCTGACGAGCGCCTTCGCGCGCTTCTATGGCGACGCGCGGAGCATCACCGCGACGCGCAGCTGGGCGGTGATGGACGTGGACGACACGCCGGGGCCGGAGCTGCTCCTGGGCGCGCCGTACGCGGCGGTGACGGAGGGCACGACGACGCTGGGCAACGCGGGCAAGGTGCTGGTGTATCCGCTCACCGGCCTGTCGAAGGACACGGTGATGAACAAGCCGCTCGCGGCGCTGGGCGGCGCGGCGAAGGCGGAGGTGCTGGGCGCGGGCCTCGCGACGTGGAACCTGCCGTCCGGCCCGGCGCTGGCGGCCTTCTCCGGACGCGCGTCCTCCACCGCCGGCGCCTTCGTCGGCCGCGTGGACGTCTTCACCCGGGCCAGTGCGTCCATCGCGGACTGGTCGCGCAGCGGCATGGACGTGACGGCGAAGGCCAGCGTGGAGCGCTTCGGTGAGACCGTGGCGGTGTCGCGCCTCAACGGCAAGGTGATGGCGCTGGTGGGCTCGCCGGGCTTCTCCGGCCCGGGCCCCAACAACGACGGCGCGGACATGACCGTGGGCCGCGCATACACCTTCGACACCGAGGAGCCCGGGAAGGCCATCGTGGCCGGCGAGGGCGCCAGCTCCCCGTGGCACGGCGGCCGCAACGTGGGCGTGGACGTGGCGTTCACGGACTTCAACGGCGATGGCCGGCCGGACATGGTGGCGGGCGCCACGGCGCTCGTCATCCCGGCCACGACCTCCGCCGTGGCCGAGCGCGACCCCTACGTGCAGAACGCCTGCATGACGACGGCCACGCAGTCCCTGGGCGGACTGCTGGTGTCGCTGGGCCAGGCGGACGGCACCTTCAAGCGCGCCTACCGCGTGTTCGCGCCGTCCGTGGTCACCGGCTGCCACGACCCGGCCAACACCCGCTGCAAGCGCACCACCCTCGGCCGGGGCGTGGTGGGCGGCTTCGACTTCAACGGCGACGGCAAGCAGGACGTGGCCGTGCTGCGCGACCGCGGCATGGACGTGTTCCTGGGCCGCGCGCCCGAGGACGCGTCGCTCGCGAAGATGACGCTGGCGTGCGACCCGGTCTGGTCCTGGCCGACCAACCCCATGCCCGCGTCAGGGGGCTGGGCCGACACGGCGATGCCGACGACCTCCGCCATCGCCGCGGTGGGAGACCTCAACGGGGACGGCTGCGAGGAGGTGGCGTGGCGCTACTCGGACAGCTCGCACTCGGGCATCGTGATCGCCTACGGCTTCGACGCGGGCGGCGCGAAGTGTGGTGGCCGCAAGGTCGGGGCCACCGTGCGCATCGCCGGAGACACGGAGGTGGGGCGCGCGCTGATGAACCTGGGCGTGGCCACCGCGCGCGCGGGCAGGTTCCTGGGCACCTCCGGCGCGGACTACCTCGCGGTGAGCGCCAACAACTACCTGGTGGACGGCGTGAGCCAGCAGGCGGTGCTGCTCCTCCAGACCTCCAAGCTCACCCCTCCGGCCACAGGGGAGACGGTGCTGGACGTGGGCAACCTGGCCCCGCTGAGCCTCACCTACCGCGCCCGCGCCGTGAGCTTCGGCACGTCGCTGGCGGGCGGCAGGGACCTCACGGGCGACGGCGTGCCGGACCTGTGGGTGGGCGCGCCCAACGCGTCGGTGGCCTCGGACGGTGACGGCGCGGCGTTCCTCTTCGCCGGCGGCGCGAAGTCCACCGGCCCGCTGTCGCCCTTCCTGCTGGTGGTGGGCGACGGCGCCGAGCGCTCCTACCTGGGCCAGTCCATCGCCGTCGTCCCCGGCTCCGGAGGCTCGCCGCCGTCGGTCGTCATCGGCGCGCCGAGGAGCTACCGCACCGGCACGCAGAACGGCACGGCGTACTCGCTGCCCCTGCCGTTCTGAGTCACGTCGTGGGCGGGGCTTCCGGGGGGACCTTCGCCTCCGGAGCCTCGTCGCGGTTGGCGAGCGCCGCCGCCGTGAGGATGAGCACGCCGCCGGTGAGCAGGGACGGCGTGAGCGGCTCGCCCAGGAGGGCCACGCCCAGCGTCACCGCCACCAGCGTGTCCAGGAGCGCCATGGCGCCCAGCGCCGCCAGCGAGATGCGCGGCAGGAGCCAGTACAGGCACTGGTAGGTGAGCACCGTCCCTCCCAGCGCCAGGTACAGGAGCGCGCCCACCGCCTTCAGGGTCCAGCGCGCCGGCTGGTTCCACTCCAGCAGCGCGGACGCGGACAGGAGCAGCACCGCGCTGCTCAGCGACTGCACCAGCACGAGCAGGTGCGGCGGCACGTGCGTCATGTGCCGGCGCACCAGCACGTTGGCCACCGCCACCACCGACGCCGCGAACAGCGTCATCGCGCAGCCCAGCACCACCTGCCCGGAGAAGCTGAGCGACACCAGCTCCCGGGACTGGAGCGCCACCACGCCCGCCAGGCCCAGCCCCGCGGCGAGGAGCTTGCGCGGGGTGAGCAGCTGATCCGGGAAGACGACGCGGCCCACCAGCAGCAGCCACACGGGGAAGGTGGAGAAGAGGAGCGCGGACCAACTGGACGGAATCCACTGCTGCGCCACGAAGAGCATCCCGAAGGGCACGGCGAGCTGGAGCACGCCCAGCCCCGCGATGCGCCACCCCGTGCCGTCGCCCAGCGCCGTCCCGCGCGAGCGCGCGAAGGGCAGCAGCGCCAGCCCGGCCACCAGCATGCGCGTGCCCACGAAGCGCAGGGGCGGCAGGTCCTCCAGCCCCACCTTCACGGCGGCCCACGTGGAGCCCCAGAGGAGGAAGCAGGTGGCATAGGCCAGGGACACCTTCCACCGCGGCGCGGACTTCACGGCCGGGGGCACGACGGTCACGGACGACATAGCGGCGCGGGCACTAGCACGCGCCGCCCTTCCGGGAAACATCCGTTCAGGGCCCGGCGCGTCAACCCCGCCTGCTCACCCGTCCGGCAGCACCTGTTTTACCCGGAGCACGGGGGCGAACAGGTCCCCCACGGCGTCCAGGCGCCTCCTCAGCGTCTTCAGGCGGAAGCGGCGCGGGTCCAGGCGGCCGGTCACCTCGCTCCAGTCGAGCGGCGCGGAGAAGGGCGCGCCCTCCACGGCGCGCAGGGAGTAGGGCGCCACCACCGTCTTGCCGCGCGCGTTCTGGCCCGCGTCGAGGTAGAGCCGCCCGCCGCGCTCGCGGATGGAGCGCGCCGTGGTGGCGATGTCGCCCAGCTCCTCCGCCAGCTCGCGCGCCCGCGCGTCCGCGAACGCCTGGGTGCGCGCGTAGGTGTGGCCCGGCGCCAGGGGCACCAGCACGTGCAGGCCGCGCTTGCCGGAGGTCTTCGGGAAGGCCTTGAGCCCCAGCTCGTCCAGGCGCGCGTGCAGCAGGGTGGCCACCTTCACCAGGTCCTTCCAGCCGCCCTTCCCCGGGTCCAGGTCGAACACCACGAAGTCCGGCTGCGCCAGCCGGGGCGCGTGGGACAGCCACATGTGCAGCGTCAGCGCGGACTGGTTGGCGAGCCACAGCAGCGCGGACGTGCTCTTCACGTTCACGTGGCGCAGCGTCTTGTCCTCGTGGCGCACGCGCAGCGTGGGCATCCACGGCGGGATGCCGGACAGCTCGTGCCGGAAGAAGCCCGGGGCCTGGATCCCCGCGGGCCACTGCTGGTGGGCCAGGGGGCGGTCCGCGAGCACGGGGAGCAGCAGCGGCGCCACCTGCTCGTAGTACGCGAACACGTCCGCCTTCGTCAGGCCGGACTCGGGGAACAGCACGCGGTCGCCGTGCGTGAGGGCCACCTCCGGCGCGCGGGAGGACCTCCCACGCGGCGTCTGGGGCGCGGCGGACCGGGTCGCGGCGCGGGCGGAGG
>JAFADT010000012.1 GCA_023424585.1 Pseudomonadota bacterium | reverse complement strand
CGCCAGGTCCGCGCCCTGCGTGCTCTTGGACAGGTAGCCGTCCGCGCCCGCCGCCAGCGCCAGCGCGCGCAGCTTCGACTCGTCCGAGGCGGAGTAGAGGACGAAGCGCGTGTGCTCCGGGGCCTGCTGCCGCGCCAGCGTCAGCACCTTGTCGCCGCTCAGCGCCGGGATGTTCACGTCCAGGAGCACCAGGTCCGGCGCCGTGGTGCGCACCAGGTTGGAGACCCCCAGCGACGAGCGGTGGGTGCGCACCTCGAAGTTGTACGAGGACAACGAGCGCTCCGTCAGCGCGAGCTGGTCCGGGTCATCGTCCACGATGAGGACGCGAATCTTGCTCTCCGACATGGTGGCTCCCCCTGGAACCGACAGTTGGGTGCCCTGGCCGGCAGGATGCGACCCCCAACGGCAGTGCGGTGGCCAGGCACTCTCCGAGTATCACCCACCCCACTCCGGTCTGACCAGTCTCCCTGGAATTTTCTGGAGTCATCCGGTGGAAACCACACGCCTCACCCCGCCGGGTGGGCAGCCCGGGGGAGGCCCTCTCCAGGCGCGGAGGGCGGGGGGCGCGCTCCGGAGCCTCAGCGCGCGCTGGCGCGCGGCTGGGTGAGGGCGGGCTTCAGCGCGGGGAAGCTGAGGGTGAAGATGGCGCCGCCTTCCGGCCGGTTGCCCGCGACGAGCGTGCCGCCCGCCTGCGTCACCACGCCGTGGGCCATGGACAGCCCCAGGCCGGTGCCCCTGTCGCCCTTGGTGGTGAAGAAGGGCCTGAAGATGTTCGACAGGTGCTCCTGGGGGATGCCGGTGCCCTCGTCCTCCACGGTGAGCCGCACGGCCCTGCCGGCCTTGAAGGCGCGCAGGCGGATGGTGCCGCCCCGGGGCATGGCGTCGCGCGCGTTGATGAGCAGGTTGATGACGACGTAGCGCAGCTCCATGGCCGAACCGGCGACGTCGGGGAGCCCCTCGGGCAGCTCCACGTCCAGGCGCAGCGGGTGGCCGCCCTGGCGCGACTGGTGCTCGATGCCGCCCCGGACGATGTCCACCGCGTCGCGGACCACGCCGACCAGCTGGACGCGCTCCGGGGCGGAGCCGGACTTGCGGCGGGAGAAGTCCTGGAGCCGGCCCACGCGCGCCTCCGCGTCGGCCACGATGCGCATGAGCGCGTCCAGGTGCTGCCGGGCCTGACCGGCGGGGCCCACGTCGCCCTGGAACAGCTCCAGCCTCAGCCGCATGGCGCTGAGCGTGGAGCCCAGGTCGTGCGCGATGCCCGCCGCCAGCTCGCCCAGGGCGCGCATCTTCTCCTGCTCCAGCAGCGTGGCGCGCGCGATGGCCAGCTCCTCCTCCGCGCGGGCCTGCTCGGTGATGTCGCGCGCGAGCACCAGCACCTGTCCCTGCATGTGTCCGGTGACGCGCTCGGTGCGCACCTCCAGCACCCGGGGGCGGGCCTCGCGCGCCTGCCGGTAGCGGGCGACGCGCAGCGTGCCTTCGGAGAGCGCGAGCACCGCCGCGGCCTCCGCCTGGCCCACGTCGCGCAGGGTCACCCGCTCCGCGCCGTCCTCCTCGCGCTGCCAGGGGCCGCGCATCCGCCCCAGCGCGTGCCAGCGGCTGTTGGCCACCAGCACGCTGGAGGCGCTCAGCACCGCCAGCGCGGTGTCACAGGTCTCCAGCGCCCAGCGGGACAGCCGGAAGGTGATGACCTGCTGTCGGGTGTGCTCGCCCAGCTTCTGCACCAGGGCGGTGTGCTTCTTCAGCAGCTCACGGTACTTGCGCAGCAGCCCCTGCGGTTCCTGGCTGTCGGGCCCCGGGCCGGGGGCGGACAGGGAGACGCGGGGCGGGCTCATGCCTTGAGCCTCTCCTGCAGGCGCTGGTTCTCTTCCTGGAGGGCGGTGGACCGGGTGGTGTCCTCGAAGAGGATGATGGAGCCCAGCGCCTGCGTGTCGCTGACGAGCGGCGTGGCCACCAGCGTGGCGCTGCCCTTCCCCCCGTGGGGGAGCTGGTAGGGGATGTGCTCCAGGCGCAGCGAGCGGTTCTCCTGGAGGTGGCGGCGCAGCTTGAGCAGGAGCGCGCGCTTGAGCGCGGGCACATGCAGGGACCAGAGCAGCTGGCCCACCGTCTCGCGCTCGGTGAGGCCCAGGAGCCGCTCCGCGGCCAGGTTCCAGGTGGTGATGCGGCCTTCGCCGTCCAGCACCAGCACCGCGGCGGAGAGGGTGCGGATGATGGTGCGCTGGCAGAAGGCGAGCGCGTCCAGCTCCAGCGTGCGGTGCGCCAGCTCGCGGTTGGTGGCGTCCAGCTCCGAGTTGGCGGACTGGAGCTCCTCGTTGGTCGTCTCCAGCTCCTCGTTGGTGGACTGGAGCTCCTCGTTGGTCGTCTGCAGCTCCTCGTTCGCGGACTGGAGCTCCTCGTTGGTCGTCTCCAGCTCCTCGTTGGCCGCGCGCAGCTCCTCCGTGGAGGACTGCATCCGCAGCTGCAGGGCCTTCAGCTCGTCCTGCGCCGCGCGCAGGCTCTGCTCCACGCCGCGCAGGTGGGTGATGTCGCGGGTGATGTAGAGCAGGCCCTGCCGCTCCCCGGACGCGTCGCGCAGGGGCACCACCTGGACGCGCAGGGTGATGGGCCCGCCGGAGGGGACCTCGATGGTGCCGTCCGCCACCTCCCGCTCGGAGCTGCCGGAGCGCACGCGCTGGCTCTGCTCGACGAGCAGGTCCCCGCCGAGGCCCGTCAGGCCCAGCGTGGCCAGCTTCTTGCCCAGCATCTCGTTCTCGGTGCGGTTCCACAGCCGGGCCGCGGCGCGGCTCCACAGCGTCACCGTGTCGTCGTTGTCCGTGGCGATGTGCGGAAACGGGTGCGAGTCCAGCAGGTTGCGCAGGAAGGAGCGCTCGAAGTCCCGGCTGGGCTCGGTGAAGCGCGGCAGGGCCGCGGGCTCCGCGGGCAGCCGGTCCTGGGTCGTGCTGGTCACCTCCGCCTGGCAGTCCTTGCGGTAGATGCGCCGGGCCAGGTCGGTGGGCCGGAAGAGCCGGGCCGCGAAGGGGATGAGCTCCGAGCGGCCCAGCACCATCAGGCCCTCGCGGCGCAGCGCGAACTGGAAGCGCGCCAGCACGCGCTTCTGCAGCTCCGCGTCCAGGTAGATGAAGACGTTGCGGCACAGGATGATGTCGATGCGCGACACCGGCGCGTCCGACACCAGGTTGTTCACCCCGAACACCACCGCGCGGCGCAGCTCCTTGCGCACCGTGTAGCTGTTGCCCGTGCGGACGAAGAAGCGCGCCAGCCGCTCCGGGGAGACGTTCTCCAGCTGCTCCGGGGAGTAGATGCCCCGGCGCGCGGTGGCGATGGCGTCCTCGTCCACGTCGGTGCCGAACACCTTCAGCTCCACGCCGGGGTAGCTGGGGCCCAGCGCCTCCGCCGCGATGATGGCCAGCGAGTACGCCTCCTCGCCGGTGGCGCAGCCCGCGCTCCAGATGCGCAGCTCCCCGTCCGGCCGCTTGCGCGCGAGCTCCGCCACGCTCTGCTCCAGCGCCTGCCAGACCTCGCGGTCCCGGAAGAAGCAGGTCAGCTTGATGAGCATGGAGGAGACCAGCGTGCTCACCTCGGCGGGGTCCCGCTCCAGCAGCGCCAGATAGGCCGTCCGGCTGCGGCAGCGCGTGGCCTGCATCCGCCGCTCGATGCGCCGTTGCAGCGTGGCCCGCTTGTAATTGCGGAAGTCAAAGTTCCGCACCTGCCGGACCTTCTCCAGGATGGCTTCGAGCTCGCTGTCTCGGGGAGGCTTGGTCGCCATGCGAGGGACGTAGCCCAAGTGGTTTTGGCCGGGCAAGACCGGCAAGTCCTCTATTCCCGGAGCGCCATCAATCACACTCCTCGTCTGGGTCCCAGCCGACGAAACGTTCGCTGTCCTCCTTCTTCTTCGGCCCGGACCCGGGAGCGATTCCGAGCGGACGGCCGGATGGCATACGGTGGCGCCTGAGCCTTCCCGGGGGGCGGTGAACACACGGTGGGAAGGCAAGGGTGTCATCCATGGAACTGAACTCAGGGGGACGGGAGATCCGCGTGGCGCTGCTGGAGGATCAGCAGGTGTTCCGCGAGAGCCTGGTGGCGCTGCTGGAGAGCGCGGGCATGAAGGTGGTGGCCCGGTGCGCGGAGACAGGCTCGTTCCTGTCCAACGTGCGCGCGGCCGCGCCCGACGTGGCGGTGGTGGACCTGCGGCTGGAGCACCTGGGCCGCGAGGGCGCGGAGGACGGGCTGAACGCGCTGAAGTACCTGCATGACTTCCATCCGCAGGTGCGCGCGCTGGTGCTGTCCGGGCACCGGGAGCCGGACGTGGTGGAGCGCTGCTTCCAGGTGGGCGCGGCGGGCTACCTGTGCAAGCTCAACGTGGGCTGTGAGGACGTGGTGCGGGCGGTGGGCCGCGTGGCCCGGGGCGAGCGGCTGCTGCCCGTGGACATGCTCCACGCCAATGCCATGCACCTGGAGGACCTCCAGATGCCGGCCTCCGCGCTGTCCCGGCTGACCCTGCGTGAGCGCGAGGTGCTGGGCTACGTGGCGGCCGGCGCGGACAACCTGAAGATCGCCGCGCACCTGGGCATCACGGAGCGCACGGTGAAGGCCCACCTGACGAGCATCTACCGCAAGCTGGGGCCGGAGAACCGCGCCCAGCTCGCGGTGATGGCGTGCGAGCTGGGCGTGCCCCGCCCCGTGATGGCCTGACCCGCTTCCCTCAGGGCGACGCGGCCTCTTCCGCGTCGTCCCGGGGGGCGCCCAGGTGCTGGAGGAACCACTCCCCGGCGAGCGTGGCCACCTGCTCCAGCTCCGAGTCCTCCTGGAAGTGGTGGGTGGCGCCCGGGATGATGTCCATGCGCCTGGGGGCGCGGAGCGCTTCGTAGGCCCTGCGGTTGATGTCCAGGCCCAGCGTGTCCGCGCCGCCCACCAGCAGCAGGGTGGGGGCCTGCACCTTGGGGAGCACCGCGCCGGCCAGGTCCGGACGGCCGCCGCGCGACACGACGGCCTCCACCTGGTCCGGCCGGAAGGCCGCGGCCGCGAGCGCCGCGCCCGCGCCGGTGTGCGAGCCGAAGTAGCCCACGCGCAGGCCCGCGGTGAGGGGCTCGCGCTGGAGCCACCGGGCCGCGCCCGCCATGCGCATGCCCAGCAGGCCCACGTTGAAGCGCAGCTGCCGCGTCCGGCGCTCCTCCATCTCCTCGCTGGTCAGCAGGTCCATCAGCAGGGTGCCCAGCCCCATCGCCTGGAACAGGCTCGCGGTCTGCGCGAGCCGTGGGCTCTGGAGGCTGCTGTCGCTGCCGCGCGCCAGCACCACCACGCCCCGAGCCCCCGCGGGCACCGCCAGCCGCCCCCGGACGAGGACGGAGTCATCGACCGGCACCCGCACTTCGCGCTCCAGGTGCGTGCGCGCCGCCGGTCCGCCACCACGTCGCGCTCGCGACTCCCGCGCTTCCTTCCATCCGTGGTCCTGCCCTACCGCCTTCAACCCCGTTCGTGACCGGGGACCTGGCATACAGGCTCCTCCCGTCTGCGTTTGGCTGGTTACAGCGTCTGGCTGAGACACAGTCTGGCAACGGCTCCCGCCGGTGTGACCTGCCGGAAGGTGCCGGGTGTCCAGCGTAGGACAGGGACCGGGGGGAGGGGGAGGAGGCCTGGGGTGGGGGCGCCTGGCGGGACTTCAGGGCTTCGTGGCGACCACCAGCTCGAAGGGGCCGGGGAGCACGCGCGCGTGCGTGAAGCCCGCGTGGGTGAGGGCCTCCAGGTAGAACTCCACCTCGCGCAGCCGGCTCACGCACGTGTCCACGCCGATGAGGAAGTAGGACCAGAAGAACTGGGCCGCCAGCCGCTCCGGGGTGCGGAACTCCTCGCAGATGAGCACGCGTCCGCCGGAGGGCAGCGCGGCGAAGGCCGCCTGCATCAGCGACCGCGCCACCTCCGCCGGCCAGTCATGCAGCACGCGCACGAACGACAGCGCGTCGTAGCCCTGGGGCAGGGGCTCCTTCAGGAAGTCGCCGCCCACGAAGCCCAGCTTCGTGGAGGACAGGCCCGCGCGCTCGCGCGTGCGCGCGACGAGAGGCTCGGTGGCGGGCAGGTTGTAGACGTCCACGCGGAGCGCCGGGTGCTGGCGCAGCAGGTGCTCCGCGAGCGTGCCGTCCCCGCCGCCCACGTCGAGCAGCCGGGCCCCGGCGGGCCACAGCGCGCCCGCGTGCGCGCGGAACGTCTCCAGGATGGGGCCCAGGCCCGCGGCCATGCTGGCCTCGAAGCCCTCCACCTGCTCGGGCGTGCGCGGCGGCCAGTCGAACGACGCGGCGGACATGGCGTGCTGGCCGCGCAGCGTCTCCGGCAGGCGGCCGTACAGGGCCCGCCAGTCGTACTTCTCGCGGTCGCGCTCCAGCGAACCCGCGCCGAGCACGGC
>JAFADT010000119.1 GCA_023424585.1 Pseudomonadota bacterium | reverse complement strand
GTTCGCGTACACGGGCGGGAAGTGCACCGCCACGACGCGGGTGAGCGGCGTGGGGTGGGCCGCCTCCTTCTTGAGCGCGTCCTCGATGGAGGTGGTGAGCCGGCGCGTCTCGCGCTCCACGTAGCCCGAGTCCCCCTGCTCGTCGCCCATCTCCCCGCCGGGCATGGGCGGCGCCTCCGGCGCCGTCCACAGCCGGGAGCCGGCGATGACCCACGGCCCCAGCACCACGGCGTTGTTGTGCAGGAAGCCCTCCAGCGTGCGGAACGGCTCCAGCAGCTTGCGCAGCTTGGACGCGGAGTCCCCCCACCAGTAGTCATGGTTGCCGCGCACCAGCACCTTGCGGCCGGGCCGCGCGTCCAGCCACGCCAGATCCTCCATCACCTCGTGGGGGCGGGTGGCCCAGGAGATGTCGCCCGCGACGATGACCGCGTCCTCGGGCCGCACCCGCTCATCCCACGCGCGCTGAAGGGGGAGCGGGTGGTCCGTCCAGCCGAAGCGGTGCATGTCCTTCTGCCGGGTGGAGGGCAGGTGCGTGTCGCCAATGCCGAAGAGCCGCATGATGCTGGCGTCATAGCGGATGGCCCGCCCCCATGTCGGCCCTTCCAGCGCGGCGCGCGCCTGGACGGCCTGCCGCCGCGGTCCGCCAAGGGTTCAAAGAGTGATTAAGACAAGAAATGATGTAACAAACCGTTACGTCGTGGATGTCCTGAAACGCGGCAGTGCGGCATCCATGCACCATGCCGGACCTTGAGTGAAATCGGCCGGCCCCGCCATGTGTGTAATTCCGTGATTTCAGGTGTTTGAGGTCGCCCGGAACCCCGCACGTTTCGTGCGGGGTGGAGCATGGATGCACCGGTCGCGGAAGAAAACTGGACGAAGGTGACGGGATGGAGGCGGCTGGCACGCATGGTGCTGGGGAGGCGGCTCCAGCCGTCTCCGTGGGCAAGCGGGGGCGGGCCGTGGAGTCCCTCCCCGACTTTTGGAGTCCCTCATGTCAATCTTCCGCAATCCCCTCGCGGCGGCGGCCGCCGCCCTGGTGCTGTCCGCGTGCGGTCCCCAGGCGCAGCAGCCCACCGAGGAGGCCCCTCCGGCCGAGACGCCGTCGCAGCCCTCCACGGACACGGCCGGCAGCACGCTGCCGCGTGAGCTGGACCCGCTGTTCGCGCAGGCCGCCCAGGAGTTCAACGTCCCGGCGGAGCTGCTCAAGGCGGTCTCCTACGCGGAGACGCGCTGGCAGATGGTGCGGGGCGAGGAGGAGTTCCCCGGCCAGCAGCCGGCGTTCGGCCTGATGGCGCTGCGCGGTGAGGACCTGGAGCAGGGCGCGGCGCTGGCGGGCGTGACGGTGGAGGCGGCGCGCACGGACGCGCTGTCCAACCTGCGCGCGGGCGCGGCGCGGCTGTCGCAGCTGGCCACGGACGCGAACGTGGAGCGCGGGGACCTGGCGGCGTGGGCGCCGGTGGTGGCCCAGCTGAGCGGCATCACCCAGCCGGAGGCCCAGGCGGAGCACGTGCACCGCGGCGTGTACGGCGTGCTCAACGAGGGCGCGGTGGCGCTCAACCAGGACGGGTCGGTGGCCGCGTCGCTGGAGCCGGTGAAGGTGGAGGCGAAGTTCGCGCGTCCCCAGGTGCGCGCCATGGCGGCGGGGCCGGACTACAGCCCGGCCGTGTGGCGCGCGTCGCCCAACTACAACTCGCGTCCCTCGGGCAGCACGGGCGACCCGTCGATGATCATCATCCACACCTGCGAGGGCAGCTACTCGTCCTGCTGGAGCTGGCTCACCAACAGCGCCTCGCAGGTGAGCGCGCACTACGTGGTGAACGAGAGCGGCTCGGAGGTCTCCCAGCTGGTGCGCGAGGCCAACCGCGCCTGGCACATCGGCGCGACCTACGACTGCGCGAACAACAGCAGCAAGGAGTGCTGGCTCAACGGCGTGTCGGCCAACCACTTCACCATCGGCATCGAGCACGGCGGCTACGCCAGCCAGACGTCCTTCCCGGCCGGGCAGATCGACGCGTCCGCGAAGCTGTCGTGCGACATCGCGCGTGACAACGCCATCGTCAAGGACAGCTACCACATCGTGGCGCACGGCAGGCTGCAGCCGGCGACGCGCACGGACCCGGGTCCCAACTGGCCGTGGTCGTCGTACATCAGCAAGATCAACAGCTACTGCGGCACGTCCACGCCGTCGGGTGAGATCATCATCGACAGCAACAGCGCGAACAACGACGCGTCCAAGGCGCGCTTCTCGCTGACGGGATCGTGGACGGCGGGCACCAGCGCCGGCTACTACGGCAGCGGCTACTACTACGCGTCCACGGAGGCCGTCTCCGCGCCGGCCTCGTTCGAGTTCTACCTGCCCACCGCGCAGACGCGCACCATCGACGCGTGGTGGGTGGCGGGCACGAACCGCTCCGCCACGGCGCCGTTCATCGCCTACAACGCGGCGGGCACCGAGGTGGGCCGCGTGTCCGTCAACCAGCAGGTCAACGGCGGCAAGTGGGTGCAGCTCGGCACGTACAGCTTCTCCGCTGGCTGGAACAAGGTGCAGCTGAGCCGCTGGACGACCGCGGGCTACGTGGTCATGGCCGACGCCGTCCGGGTTCGCTGACGTGAGGCGCGAGGGCCTTGGACGGAAGGCGCGTTCCGGGCCCTCGCGGGCGCGGTGGGGGTGGGCCGTGCTCGCCCTGCTGGGCGCCATGGGGTGCCAGGGCCGCTGCGGCGGCGCGGCCCCGGCGCCCGGCGCCCTGTCGGAGGCGGAGCGGCGGGCC